>JBOHJV010000067.1:0-16595 GCA_050728695.1 Methylocella sp.
CCAAGCGAGACCAGCGCGCTTGAAACAACCGCGAGATCGCGCCGGTCTGGGTCGTCCTCGTCGTAATTCGTGACGATCTGGGAGAAATAGTCATAGGCTTTGACATCGTCGCGCGGCGCGCCGTCGCCACTGGCATATATTTTGGCGAGTTTCCATTGCGCCAGCAATTCGCCTCGCGTCGCCGCGTATTTCAAGGCCTCGATCCCGGAAGCGGCATCGCCCGCGCGAAACCCTTCGAGACCCGCCCGCAACGCGGCCTGAGGCGTCGCGAATGTCTGGAGCGGCGCCTTTTCAACCGCCGCGCCATCGGTTGCCTCGAGCGCGCCGATGCGGGAAGCTGGCGCGCAGGCCGCCAACCCGAAAAGCACAATGCCAGCAACGCGGCTAGATGTCGGCATAGACATGGGTTTCACTCGACGCCCCTGGATGGGTAACGGCTCCGGTAACGGCCGGACCCACCATTTGGGCGTATCTCCATAACGCGCCAGACCCGAAATTGGTTCTACGCGGTTGCCAGTCTTTTTCTCTTTTTTTTAGTTCCGCATCCCCCAATTGGAGGTCTATCGTTCCTTTGATCGCGTCGATCTCGATCATGTCGCCATCGCGGACCAGCGCGATCGGGCCTCCGACGGCGGCCTCCGGTCCGACATGGCCGACGCAAAAACCGCGCGTCGCGCCAGAAAAGCGCCCATCGGTGACCAGCGCGACCTTGGACCCCATGCCTTGGCCGTAAAGCGCAGCCGTGGTCGAAAGCATTTCGCGCATGCCGGGTCCGCCGCGCGGACCCTCGTAGCGGATCACGAAAACGCAACCTTCCGCATAGCGGCGCTTCGTCACCGCTTCGAAACAATCTTCCTCGTTGTCGAAGCAAAGCGCCGGCCCTCTGAACGTCAGCGCCGTGTCGGGCATCCCCGCAATCTTCACGATCGCCCCCTCGGGCGCGAGGCTCCCCTTCAGGCCGACAACGCCGCCCGTAGCGGAGATTGGCTTGTCGGCGGGCCAGACAACGTCCTGGTCCGGGTTCCATGCGACTTTCTCGAGATTCTCGGCGATTGTCCGGCCAGTGACGGTCATACAGTCGCCGTGCAAGAAGCCGTGATCGTGGAGCGTCTTCATGAGGAGCGGTATGCCGCCGGCCTCGAACATGTCCTTGGCGACATATTTCCCTGCCGGTTTCAGATCGGCGATGTAGGGCGTCCGGCGGAAGATTTCGGCGACTTCGAAGAGATCAAACGCAATCCCACATTCATTGGCGATTGCCGGGAGATGCAGCGCGGCATTGGTCGAGCCGCCGGACGCGGCGACAACGGTCGCGGCATTTTCGAGCGCCTTGCGGGTAACGATATCGCGCGGACGAAGGTTGCTCGCCAAAAGGTCCATCACCATCTCGCCCGCCATGACGCAGAAGCGGTCGCGAATTTCATAGGGAGCCGGCGCCCCGGCCGAATACGGCAGGGCTAGTCCGATCGCCTCCGAAACGGTGGCCATCGTATTGGCGGTAAACTGCGCGCCACAGGCGCCGGCCGAAGGACAAGCGACGGTCTCGAGCGTATCCAAGTCCTCGGCCGACATGTCCCCGAGCGAATATTTGCCGACCGCTTCGAAAAGATCTTGAACGGTAACCTGCCTCCCTTTGAAAGTTCCGGGCAGGATCGATCCCCCGTAGATGAAAATCGAAGGCACGTTGAGACGCAGCATCGCCATCATCATGCCGGGCAGCGACTTGTCGCAGCCGGCGACGCCGACGAGCGCATCATAGCAATGGCCGCGCATGGTAAGCTCGACCGAATCGGCGATCACCTCGCGCGACACAAGCGAGGATTTCATTCCCTCATGCCCCATGGCGATTCCATCGGTCACCGTGATGGTGCAAAATTCGCGCGGCGTGCCGCCCGCCGACGCAACTCCCTTCTTCACCGCTTGCGCTTGCCGCATCAGCGCGATGTTGCAGGGAGCGGCTTCGTTCCAGCAAGATGCCACGCCAATCAGGGGCTGGTGGATTTGCTCGCGCGTGAGCCCCATGGCGTAAAGGTAGGACCGGTGCGGCGCGCGCGATGCGCCTTCCGTCACGTGCCGGCTGGGAAGCCTGGTTTTATCGAAAACGCGATGGTCCATGGGATGAGGGTCCGGATCCGCCGGCTAAACGTCTGATGGTGGAAATGCTGAAAAAGTTGAACGAGGCCACGCGGGGAAGCGGGCGAAAATTCCTGTCACGCCTTGCCTGGTCAACCGAGCCGGGGCAACTGAGGTTTTTCCTCAGAACTCACAGTAGCAAATTGCCAAAGACTAAAAAAGCAGCTTCTTCTTAACGATCCCTAGCCAACGTTAACTTGTCTGACTCTGTGACATCAAAACCACAATTTTTTCTCCTTGGCGAGCAATTTTGACCAAAGCCCCTCATTTTTTCGTACCGGCCGCGCGCTTCGAGCCCCTCGCGGCCGCCCCTAATCATTCCATCGAAAACGAATCTTTTAAAGAGCAATGCCTCCCGTCCCCCGCGGCCCGCCGCGCCGTGACTCTAGAGCCAGGCCAGCCTTATGGCGAACTGTCGTGACGCTTCAAGAACTGTGCGAAAGCGGCGAGTGCGACATCGGACACATGATGCTCGATGCCCTCGGCATCGAGTTCCGCGCATTGCTCCGGAACGCCGACGGCGCGCAGAACGTCGACAACGAGCCGGTGCCGGGAGCGGACGCGATCGGCGAGGCCATGCCCCTCCGGCGTCAGGAACACGCCCCGATAGAGCTTCGCGGTGGCAAGCCCCTCCCGTTTCAGGCGGGCGATCGTTTTGATCGCCGTCGCGTGGGTCACTCCGAGACGGTGGGCGATATCCGTCGGGCGCGCCTCGCCGCCATTCGTCAGCAGGTCATCGATCAATTCGACATAGTCCTCGAGCACCGCCGCCGCCTGCGCCGAACGCGCCTTTTCAAACCGCCGGGCCTGCGCCGCCTCGACCGGCAACTCGGCCGGCGGCGGCGCCAGGGTCGCTTTGTTGATCATTCAACTTTAGTCCTTTGGCCGCGCGATGCGCGCGCGCCATCGCTCCAAATTCGAAAAAAACAGATCCAAGTCAACTTTTTTTGAGCTTGACTATTTTGTAGCCTATGCCACATCTTATGCATTGGGGAGCCGCAGGCGCCAACCATTCCGGCAAGACCTACTTGGATTTGAGAAGCCTTCGCGCAAGGCGCCGAAAATAAATTTTGTTGAAGTCGCCGTTGTTGACCGTCGCACGAAAGCAAAGCCGAATGACGGATATCGTCGCACAAACCCCCCCAGCGAACTGGACGAATCGGACGCAGGCCGCAATTCGCGAAGTGCTCGACGGCCATCGACGCGGCCTGAGCGCCGTTCTTCCGATGGCGGGGCCGGCGGTCATTGTTTCGATCGCCTATATGGATCCCGGCAATTTTGCGACGAATATTCAGGCTGGCGCGAAATACGGCTATGGCTTGCTTTGGGTCGTTCTGGTTGCAAACCTGATCGCGATGCTGTTCCAGGCTTTGTCGGCGAAGCTTGGCATCGCGACCGGCCGCAACCTCGCCGAAATGTGCCGCGAACAATTGCCGCGGCCTGTCATCTGGGCGATGTGGGTGGCCAGCGAGTTCGCGGCGATTGCGACAGATCTCGCGGAGTTTCTCGGCGGTGCGATCGGACTGTCTTTGCTGTTCAACCTCCCGCTCTTCTGGGGCATGATCGTCACCGCGATCGTGACCTACGGAATTCTGATGTTCGAGAGCCGTGGCTTCAGACCGGTCGAGTTGATCATCGGCGCGTTGGTCGCCATCGTCTGCCTCTGTTATCTGATCGAGATTTTCGTCGCCCCGGTGGATTGGGCGGCTGCGGCATTCCACACGGCCGTTCCGCAGCTGGCAAATGCGGCGGCGGTCACCATCGCCGTGGGGATAATCGGCGCCACCGTCATGCCGCATGCCATCTACCTCCATTCCGGCCTCACTTACGTCCGGCTGAGCCCGCGCGACGACGCCGACCGGCGTAAGCTCCTCCGCTACTCCAACCGGGAAGTCATTGTCGCGCTCGCGATCGCCGGAGCAGTCAACATGGCGATGGTGATGATGGCGTCCGCCGCTTTTCACGCGGGTCACAGTGATGTCGCCGAGATAGAGACAGCCTACCATACTTTGCGTCCTCTGCTCGGGGCGGGAGCAGCAACGGTGTTCTTGATTTCCCTCCTTGCTTCTGGCGTTTCGAGCTCCGCGGTCGGAACCATGGCCGGCCAAATGATCATGCAAGGCTTCGTTGGATTCAGAATTCCGGTCGTGGTCCGGCGGCTCGTTACGATGGTGCCGGCGTTCATCGTCGTCGGCTTCGGGGTCAATGCGACCAACGCGCTTGTCATAAGTCAAGTCATTCTCAGTCTTGCGCTGCCGGTACCCATGATCGCGCTTTTGCTATTCACCCAACGAGCCGACATCATGGGCTCCTTCGCGAATGGTCGGGTGACACGCGTTGCCGCGATCGCCGGAACCGCGGTGGTACTCTTTCTCAACGCCATACTTCTGTTGCAAGCGTTTGGCGTACCCTTACCGTTTTTGGAAGGTTAGCGCGGGAATGATCATGCCCCGCAAGGCGATGGTCGCCGCTATTGCCGTCGTCGTCGTGTTCAGCGGCGCGGCGGCACTCTATATATTCGCGCTCCCGGACCTTTCCAGCGCCCGGCCGCAGCCGCCGGAGATTGAAGTCGCGGTTGCCATGTGGCTGCTCCGCCATAGCGTGCCGGCCACGGCGCGACAGCAGCACAATCCGCTCGGAGCGGACGCGGCCGACCTCGCCGCCGGGCGCGACCTTTTCCGGCAAAATTGCGAGATCTGCCACGGCTATGATGGCAGCGGGAGGACGCGGATCGGCGGCGGAGAATATCCGCGTCCACCGGCTCTGCGGCCGCTCATCGCGTCGATGACCGATGGCGAGGCTTTTTATCACATACGCAACGGCATCCGGAACACAGGCATGCCAGCTTGGACCCTGCCGGACCGGCAAGTCTGGCAGCTCGTCCTTTACCTGCGGAATCTGCCGAAGACCGCGTCGATGTCCGCGGACCGTGCCGCCGGCCTGCCGAACGGGCTCGCGGCGGCCTGGCGCTACGCCGGATCCGAGTCCTGCAAATCGTGCCATTCCAGCATTTACGACCGCTGGAAGAAGACGCCGATGGCCAACGTCGTGCGTGATCCGCGCGAGCATCCCGACGCCATTATCCCGGACCTCTCCAAGGCCGACCCGCTTGTCCATTTTTCCAAGGACGATATAGCGTTTGTCTACGGCAGCATCTGGAAGCAGCGCTACTTCAAGAAGGCCGGAGACGACTATTTTCCGTTCCCCGCGCAGTGGGACGTCACCCATCGGATGTGGCGGCCGTACTTCGTCAAGAACGGCACCGACTGGTGGGCCACGCTATACCCGCCCGATAATTTCGAGCGCCCGACCGGCCCGCTTTGCGATGGTTGCCACTCGGTCAACTACGACATCACTACGAAGACCGTCACCGAATGGAACGTGGGTTGCGAACGCTGCCACGGGCCAGGGAGCGAGCATGTTAAGCAGCGGACACGCGAGACCATCGTCAACCCGGCCCGCCTGGACTACGTCCACGCCAACGACACCTGCATTCAGTGCCATTCCCAGGGTCGGCCGCCGGACAATCCGATCGGCGGCAGGTACTACGACTGGCCCGTCGGCTTCCACATGGGCCTAAACCTCTCAGATTTCTGGCGATTGGAGGAGCACCGGCTGGGCGAGGCCTCCTTCACCCATTTCCCGGACGCGACGGCCCATAAGAACCGCATGCAGGGCAACGACTTCGTCCAGAGTCTCATGTATAATCGCGGCGTCGCCTGCTTTAGTTGCCACGACGTGCACGGCACCGAGAACGCGGCGCAACTGCGTGAGCCGACGGGAGATATGTGCTTTGCGTGTCACGGGCCGAACTCCCAGAATGGGCCGCGTTCCGCCTCCATCGCAGAACACACGCATCACAAGGCGGGCAGCGCGGGCAGCGAGTGCGTCGCCTGCCACATGCCAAAGATCGAGGAGACGATCGCGGATGTGAATGTCCACGCCCATACCTTCCGCTTCATTACGCCTGCGGAGACCGACTCCTACAAGATTCCCAATGCCTGCAACATTTGCCACAGCGACAAATCGACGGAATGGGCGGGCGCGGTTCTAAAATCCTGGTGGGATCGCTCGCCTTGGCGCATGGACAAGTAAGGAGTTTATGGAGCCGCTTCCCGGGCTTTCGGCGGTTCTTCTCCGCCCGTCACTTCGAGACCGATATACCAAGAGAATTCGTTCGTCTCCCTCGCGTGCTGGTGCCCTTTTCCAAACGAGAAAAAGGAAATGATAGCGATCGGTGAAATCGTAAATTCCGCCGACGTTGAAACCCGCCGACTGCATTCCGCCGAGCTTACAGGGCGTCCGTTGGAACACTTCCGCTCCGAGCGCGAGCTTGTTAGTAACCTTGCGTTGTAGCACCCAACCCGTGAACGCGGATCGCCACTCATGCGCTACCGCAGCCTCCCGAAGCCGGTGACACAAAAACTTCACGGATGCAGCTCAATGGTAGAGTAGCAGCCCTGCAAGGTGAATACGAGGATTCGATTTCCTTCCCCCGCTCCAATTTTGTCGCGTAATTTCTTGGCAGGGACACGTGTTGCGCAGGCTTTCTCTCTATCTGCTTCTTAGTGCCGGCTGCGCGGCGTTTTCTGGCAATTTGGCGCGAGCGCAGGACGTCAACAGCCCTTCACCGGCGCCGGAAAATGTGGTGCTGCCGCGGGAACTGCAGCCGACAATCGCTGCAAGCGTTCCGGCACTCGCCGAATTCAAAAAGGGCTTGTATGATCTCGGTTACAATCTGCAATTCAGCTATTTCGCGGATGCCTTGGCCAATCCAACTGGCGGTGTCAAAAAAGGCGCCGCTTATGAAGGACTTCTTTACATGGTGCTTGACGCGGACCTCGCGAAGATTGCAGGGTTGGACGGCCTCAGTTTTCGCGCCAACGCTTATCAAATACATGGCCGGCAGCTGTCGGCTGATAACATTTTCAATCTTGCAACCATTGACAGCATCGAAGCGCGGCCGGCAACACGGTTGTTTGAACTTTGGATCGAAAAGAAATTTAGCGACTTCGCCGCAATCCGCATCGGTGAACTCGCCGCCGATAATCAATTCTTCATCAGCGACTTTGGTAATAGTTTATATGTCAACAGCACGTTCACGTGGCCGACAATATTCAAGGCGGACCTGCCAGGCGGTGGAGGGCCAAACTATCCTTTGGCTACACCGGGTGTTCGGATCAAAGTGACGCCGAACAATCAGCTCGCTCTTCTGATCGGTTTGTACAACGGCGATCCAGCAGGATCTGGATTCACGGGCTTGCAAGAGATCAAGGATCCGGCCGGATTAAACTTTCGCCTCAAGGATCCGCCATTGCTGATGGCCGAAATGCAGTACAGGTACAATCAAGATAAGGCGGCCTCAGGCCTCGCCGGGACAATCAGACTCGGAGGATTGTACCACTTCGGCATGTTCAACGATCAGCTTTTTGATGTCGATGGTCAGTCGCTTGCCGCTCCATCGAGCAACGGCATCGCAGAGTCTCGGCGGGGTGATTATTCCATTTACGGTGTCATAGACCAGATGCTCTGGCGCCTGCCAGGCGACGATCCGAAGAAAGGCGTCGGCGCATTTGCGCGTGTTGCATTAAGCCCCACGGATCGCAATTTGGTCGATTTTTATGCCGACGCAGGCATCAATTTTATGGGGCTTTGGGACAAGCGGCCAGATGACAGTTTTGGGATCGCATCGTCTTTTACGCATCTCTCGCCCAATGTCCAGCAACTCGATGCCGAAATGGCAATGTTCACGAACACCCCTTTGCCATTGCGCAATTATGAATTGGTGTTCGAACTGACCTATCAGGCGCAAATCGTTTCCGGCTGGACTGTGCAGCCCGATTTCCAATATATTTTTCACCCCGGTGGCGGCACGATTGATCCCGTCAATCCTTTTGTAGGCCGCATTCCCGACGCCGCTGTTTTTGGAGTGCGCACGCAGATCAGCTTTTAGAGCAGGATGGATTTTGATTGAATCGCGTTGAGATTCCCAATTCGTCCGAATTGTGATTCAAGGGTATGAGCGAATCGGAGGCCGTCTGGTCCTATTGCTGCAGATAGCTTCGGAGCACCGTCCGCTTGGGTGGCACATCGACCAACTTGCCGGACAAATTCCTACACCTTCGCCGGCAGCGCCACTGCCTCGGCGAGAACTCCCCTTATTTCCGCGCTCGCGACGTTCAGCCTACGAGCAACTTCGTCGTTCACCAATTCTAGCGACTTCGAGCGCGCGATGGCGCCGTCGAGTTCGACCGCGAGCCTTGAGCGGTCGTCTTGCATGACCGTAAGCTCGTCCTCGAGATTGGCGCGCAGGGCATCCGCCTTGGCCCGCCGCTCGCTCGCCGCATCGAGGCGGTCGAGCGCGGCGGCGAGCCGTTTCAGCGCCGTGTCGAGAGACCCAGGCAATTTGGTGGTCGTGGCGGTGTCTTCGATCATGCGATGAGAGCGCCTTCTTGATGAGAATATCGAAGCACAATTTGTGCCGAGTCCCAACAGCCTCGATAAACGAGCGGTGTTTGTTCTCTCAAACTCTTGCGTTCCCGCTGAACGAAAATTTGAGATCGCCACGCCCGCGCCGTGCTGTCGCGGCGCCTCGCCCAGAATGCCTATGGCGGCGGTCGACAAACCGGCCGTCGCGCGCTATATCCCAATAGCGAAGCGCCGCGACAAAAAGACACAAGTCGCGGCGAAATCATTTTCGCAGCCCAAAAGACTCAGAGCATGGCATGAAAAAGCATAGGCGCTGCGTCGACACAAGCCTTTTGGCGGTTGCCAGCCTAGGCCAACCCAGCTTTTGCACCGCCGCCAAACCCCGCGGCCCCGGTCGATGGAGCAGCCGATGATCTATCGATGCTCCCCTTAGGTGAACAGTTGATGCAGCCGCGCGACGAGAAAGTCACCCATGACGAGATGGCCAATGCCATTCGCGCGCTCGCCATGGATGCGGTGGAAAAGGCGCAATCGGGTCACGCGGGCCTGCCGATGGGCGCCGCAGACATCGCCACCGTGCTGTTCACCAAGGTGCTCAAATATGACGCCGCCGCCGCAAGCTGGCCGGACCGCGATCGTTTCGTCTTGTCCGCCGGCCACGGCTGCATGCTGCTATATGCGCTGCTCTATTTGACCGGCGAACCAAGCATGACCATCGCGGAACTGCAACGCTTCCGACAGCTCGGCTCGCGAACGCCGGGCCATCCGGAATACCGCCACGCGCCGGGGGTCGAGGCCACAACGGGTCCGCTCGGCCAGGGGCTTGCGAATGCGGTGGGAATGGCGCTTGCCGAACGCATGCTGAATGCGGAATTCGGGCCGGTCGTCGATCACCATACCTACGTCCTCGTCTCCGATGGCGATCTCATGGAGGGCATCAGCCAGGAGGCGATCGCGATTGCCGGACATTACCAGCTTAACCGGCTTATCGTGTTCCATGACGAAAATCACGTCTCGATCGACGGTCCTCTTTCGCTCGCCGATTCGGTCGATCAGGTGAAGCGATTTCAAGCGTGTAATTGGAACGCCGTGCGCATCGACGGACATGACCGGAAAGCCATTTTGCGCGCGATCCGCAAGGCGCAAGAATCAGACCGCCCGAGCCTGATCGCCTGCAAGACGACCATCGGCTTTGGCATGCCGACCCGGGCGGGCACCTCGAAGGCGCATAGCGATGCGCCGGGTGCGGAGGAGATTGCCGGCGCCCGGCGCAACCTCAACTGGCCCTACGAGCCGTTTGCCATTCCCGAGCCAATTCTCGCCGCCTGGCGCAAGGCCGGCAGGCGCGGCGCCGCGCGCCGAGAAGCCTGGAACGCGGCTTTGGACCTTTTGCCTGCAGGTCAGCGGGCGGAATTCGAGCGCCGTTTGCGCGGCGATTTACCGGCCTCCTTCGGCGAGGCGGTGATCGCCTACAAGCGCAAGCTCGCCGACGATCGTTCGCCCGTTGCCACCCGCAAGGCCTCCCAGGCCACGCTCGAAGTTCTGGCGGTAGCCGTTCCCGAGCTCCTCACGGGCTCGGCCGATCTCACCCCGTCGAACAATACCAAGGTCGCGGCGACGCCGGAAATAGCGCCTTCGTCCTACGCCGGGCGTTACATCCATTGGGGCATCCGCGAGCACGGCATGGCGGCCGCGGTCAACGGCATCGCCTTGCATGGCGGATTTATTCCGTCGGGAGCGTCGTTCCTGACCTTCAGCGATTACTGCCGCCCGGCGCTGCGCCTTTCCGCGTTAATGGGAATTCGCGCGATCGAGGTTTTCACGCATGATTCGATCGGGCTTGGCGAGGACGGTCCGACACATCAGCCAGTCGAGCATCTGGCCGCGCTGCGCGCCATTCCGAACCTGCGCGTTTTCCGGCCCGCCGACCGCACCGAGACGCTTGAATGCTGGCAGCTCGCGCTGCAAGCGAAAACCACGCCCTCGATTATCGCGTTGACCCGCCAAAACCTCCCCTCCGTCCGCCGCGATTTCACGCCTGAAAATTTGTCCGCGGCGGGGGCCTATGAGCTCGCGCCCGCGGATGGCGGACCTGCCAAGGTTTCGATATTCGCGTCCGGCTCGGAAGTCTCGCTCGCGCTCGACGCGCGGCGCATTTTGACGGAGCAGGAAGTCGCCACGCGGGTCGTCTCGGTGCCCTGCATGGAACTTTTCTTGGCTCAGGATCGCGAGCCGCGGCAAAAAATCATTGGCGATGCGCCTGTGCGGATCGGGGTCGAAGCGGCGGTCCGTCAAGGCTGGGACGCGATCATCGGCGAAGATGGGATTTTTATCGGCATGACCGGTTTTGGCGCCAGCGCGCCCTACAAGGATGTTTACAATTATTTCAAAATCACGCCGGAAGCCGTCGCCGAGGCCGCGGCTCGGCGTTGCAACGGGCGACGAGGGTTAAACTAGCCAATATGCCTTGCGGGAAGGCGTGGATCGCGCCGATCCGCCGGCGGCGAAGGAGAAGCAATGGCGATTCGAGTCGCGATCAATGGGTTTGGCCGCATCGGCCGCAATATTCTGCGCGCCATTGCAGAGTCAAAGCGCAATGACATTCAAATTATCGCCATCAACGATCTCGGTCCGGTCGAGACCAATGCGCATTTGCTGCGCTTTGATTCCGTGCACGGACGGTTTCCCGGCGAAATCAAGGTCGCAGGCGACTCGATCGATATCGGCCAGGGTCCGATCAAGGTGACCGCGATCCGCGATCCGCGCGAGCTGCCGCACCGGGAACTTGCCGTCGACATCGCGCTCGAATGCACTGGCCTTTTCACCTCCAAGGACAAAGCCTCCGCGCATTTGAAGGCGGGCGCCAAGCGCGTCCTCATCTCGGCGGCGGCCGACCATGCCGATCTGACGGTGGTCTTTGGGGTCAATCACGCCAAGCTGACCAAGGATCATCTTATCGTCTCCAACGCGTCCTGCACCACCAATTGCCTCGCCCCGGTGGCCAAGATCCTAAATGACGCAATCGGCATCGAAACAGGGTTCATGACGACGATCCACTCCTATACCGGCGACCAGCCGACGCTCGATACAATGCATAAGGACCTTTACCGGGCCCGCGCGGCAGCGTTGTCGTTAATCCCGACTTCGACCGGCGCGGCGCGAGCCATCGGCCTCGTCCTGCCCGAGCTCAACGGCAAACTCGACGGCGCGGCGATCCGCGTGCCCACCCCCAATGTATCCGTCGTCGATTTCAAATTCGTCGCCAAACGCAAAACGTCAGCCGACGAGATCAAGGACACGGTCAAGCACGCCTCGGAACGCCAATTGAAAGGCATACTCACCTTCACCGAAAGCCCGAATGTGTCCGCCGATTTCAATCACGATCCGCATTCTTCGATCTTTCACATGGATCAGACAAAAGTGATCGAGGGCACATTCGTGCGCGTCTTGTCCTGGTACGACAACGAGTGGGGCTTTTCGAACCGGATGATCGATGTCGCCGCCGCCATGGGGAAGCTCATATGACGAGAACAGCGTCGATGTCCGTGTTCCGGACGCTCGACGACGTGGATGTTGCCGGTAAGAAGGTCCTTGTCCGCGCCGACCTCAATGTCCCGATGGAAAACGGAAAGATCACCGATGCGACTCGCATCGACCGGATCCTTGTGAATATTCGTGAGATTTCGGAAAAGAAAGGCAAGGTTATCCTCTTGTCGCATCTCGGCCGCCCAAAGAACGGCCGGGACCCGAAGAATTCGCTAAAGCCCGTCGCGGTGGAGATTGAACGCCAGCTCGGACGCTATGTCGCCTTTTCCTCCGATTGCGCTGGCGAAGTCGCGAAGTGCGCGGTCGATGCGATGAGCGACGGCGACGTCCTCGTGCTCGAAAATACAAGGTTCCATGCCGACGAGACGAAGAACGATCCGGCCTTCGTCGATGCCTTGGCCGAACTCGGCGATATTTTCGTCAACGACGCTTTTTCCACGGCGCATCGCGCCCACGCTTCGACCGAAGGGGTCGCCCACAAGCTCCCGGCTTATATCGGTCGGAGCATGCAGCGCGAGCTCGAAATGCTCACTAGCATGCTTGTGGACCCGAAACGGCCGCTCGCGGCGATCGTCGGCGGCGCCAAAGTCTCGACCAAATTCGAGCTTCTCGGCAATCTCATGCGCCGGGTCGAATATATGTTTGTTGGCGGCGCCATGGCGAATACATTCCTCGCGGCAAGCGGCAAGGAGATCGGTAATTCGCTCTACGAGAGACCACTAACCGGCGTCGCCCGCCAGATTATCGCCGAAGCCGAAGGGGCAAATTGCAAGCTTGTGCTGCCCATCGATGCCGTTGTCGCGCCCCGCGTCGCGAATATTCGGACAAAGGTCGTGGACATCGATTCGGTTGGCGAGGATCAAATGATCCTCGACATCGGACCGCGCACCATCTCACAGGCCGTGGGACTTCTTGCTTCGGCCCGGACGCTCGTCTGGAACGGACCCGTTGGGGCTTTCGAGGTCGTGCCTTTCGACACCGGCACGATGTCGATCGCCAAGGTCGCGGCGCAGCTCACCAAGGTCGGCGCGTTGGATTCGATCGCCGGCGGCGGCGATACCATCGCGGCCCTCAATCAAGCCGGCGCCACGCAGGATTTTACCTACGTATCAACGGCCGGCGGCGCCTTTCTCGAATGGCTAGAAGGCAAGCAATTGCCGGGCGTCGAGGCGCTCCGCTGGTCCGGTGCGCGGACCGCATGAGCCGCACTTTCCATGGCATGGTCGGCAAAAGGGGAGGCCGGTTTCACGAAATGGCCGCGCTTTGGCGGCCCGCATAAAATCGCGCCGCCGCAGAGTGCGTCTTGACCATGCATGGCCAAAAGGCGATTGGGGTCATATAGTCAATTTGAAATGACGAGAGGCGAGCGATGCCAACTGGCGGCAATCGAAGGCGAAAATATTGTTGAGCGGATTTTGTGGCAAATGTGGCCGCGAATGTCGATTTTTTTGAATTCGGCATTGACTTTGATAGGCGGGGATCGCTTGGAGGCGGCCCGCCCGCCTTTATGAGGGTCGGCGTCTTGTCTCGTTTTTTTTTGTCATATGGCGGTGCGGAATGCCCGCATCCATGAACTCATCACCGTAAGCGTCATATCCTAACCGCTCGTAGAATTGGAGCGCGTGCGTTTGAGCGTCTAAAGCGAATCGGGTGACGTGCGTCGGCCGAAGATTTTCCTCGATAGCCTTCATCAAAATTTTGCCGATACCGTTCCTTCTCTTTGATGTGATAATGGCAACCCTGCCGATTTTCGCCGTTGCGCCCTTATCCGTCAACACCACGCGTGCCGTCCCGACCGGCTTCCCATGGTCGAGAACGAGGAAGTGTATCGCCGCGCTGTCGTGCTCATCGCGTTCTCGAGTGACCGGGACGTTTTGCTCGATAACGAAGACTTCGTCCCTTATTTGAAAACAGGCGTTAATGTCGTCGACCGTATTTGCAGTTCTGACAATCATTCGGCTCAACCGCTTCTGGAAACGACCCTCGGAACCGCTTAAACGCGGACCGGGTGTTGATTCGGGTAGTGCTAGTAATAAACAGCTTTGGCAAATGCAAAATGTCCCCTATATACCCCGTGGTTTACCTCAAAGGTCTTTTGCGGAGAGATACGACCATGGAGCCAGTAACCATAACCGCACTCGCAGTCCGGACTCGCGTACAGAATGGCAGCCTCTTTGGCGCCTCAAGATTGCAACCTTGGATTGGACAGAACAACGGCAGAGATGGTTGAGATCGAGCACCTTCTTGGAAACCTGGAGCCTTTTGTCCATGCCTACGGCGCCGCCGCGGTCATGATCATTCTGACGTTCGAGTCTCTAGGCCTTCCACTTCCAGGCGAGTCCCTCCTGATTTTTGCTTCGGTTCTCGCGGGACGCGGCGAATTATCGCTCCTGCCGCTGATGCTCGGGGCATGGGCCGGCGCCGTGCTCGGCGATAAT
Source organism: Methylocella sp. (assembly GCA_050728695.1). Taxonomy (GTDB): domain Bacteria; phylum Pseudomonadota; class Alphaproteobacteria; order Rhizobiales; family Beijerinckiaceae; genus Methylocapsa. Next base: position 14,547 of record JBOHJV010000067.1, read on the forward strand.
ATAGGCTATTTGATTGGAAGGCGGCTTGGCCGCGCCATTGTCCTTCGCTACGGAGCAAAGATCGGCATCAACTCCGATCGCCTTAACCGGGTGGAAGCGTTTTTTAAGCGATATGGTCCCGCCACCGTCGCCTTCGCAAGGTTCGTCAATATCCTGCGTCAGTTGAATGGCGTCGTCGCGGGCATGTTGAAAATGGAGTGGAAGCGCTTTCTCTTCTTCAACGCGCTCGGCGGCGCCCTTTGGGTTTCGCTGTGGACATTGGCGGGGTATTATCTTGGCGAGCATGTCTCCGACATCAAGGTGATTGCCCATGATTTGGAGCACGCCGGAGCGATTTTGGGCATCGGCGTGCTGATCGCCGCGCTTGTCTTTGGGGTTTGGCGCCTACGCCACGCAAGTTGACGGCCTCGGGATCCCGATCGTGCAATTGCCGCGTAATCCAGCCAGCCTTGACAGGAGCGAGCCTGACGAAAACACGCACGCGCTGGTTTCGTTCACAGTTGTTCGAACCGCGTAAGAACTTTCCCGGCGATCATCCGCGCGATCGGGATTGCCGATGTCGCGGCGGGCGAGGGCGCATTGCACACATGCAGCTGCCTCGCGGTTTCCGCGAAGAGAAAATCCTGCGCGAGAGTACCGTCGCGCAACACTGCCTGGGCGCGTATGCCCGCCACTCCCGGTTCGAGATCGGCGAGCGACAGGTCCGGGCAATATTTGCGGCATTTGGCGAGGTAGGCTCGCTTCCACAAGGAGTTTCGCGTCTCTTCGACGCCCGCGGAAAAATGCGTTCCGATGAGCTTCCAAAATCCCCGAAACGCCAAGGTGTCGAAGACATCCCGGCCGTTGACGGATATTTTCCCATAACCTTCGCGCGAAAACCCAAGCACCGCGTTGGGGCCGACGATGATCCTCCCATCGATCGTTTTGGTGAGATGGATCCCGACAAAGGGAAGTTTTGGGTCCGGAATGGGATAAATCAGACGATTGATTAATCCCGCCCGTGATCTAGGCAAAGTATAGAATTCGCCGCGAAATGGTACGATCCGATGGTCGATCCTTAAGCCTGCCAGCTTGGCGAGACGGTCGGACTGCAGCCCAGCGCAAACAATCAACGCGCGCGCGCGGAAACTTCGCCTTGGCGTCGAAATCTCGACAGCGCGCGAGTCTTCGCGAATGGCGATGGCTTCGACGCCGAGCAACAAATCGGCTCCTTGCGCCGATACGATTTGGGCAATGGCCGAGGCGACCTCTTTGTAATCGACGATCCCCGTCGAAGGGACCAGTAGAGCGCCAACGCCGGTGATGTTGGGTTCAAGACGCGTAAGCCCGGCGCGATCGATTGGCATGGCCTCGATGCCGTTTTGCTTGGCGCGCTCGAACAACGCCTCCATGCGGACGCGCTCGCGCTCATTGGTGGCGACGAGAAGCTTGCCGCAATTTTCGAATTTGATGCCGTGTTCCGCGCAGAATGCTTTTGTCGCGGCGGCGCCCTCGCGGCAAAGGCGGGCCTTCAGGCTTCCCGGCGCGTAATAGATGCCGGCATGGATGACGCCGCTGTTGTGGCCGGTTTGGTGCCAGCCAACGGCGTTTTCCTTTTCGAGAACAATGATCGAGGAGCGAGGGCGCGCGCGCAAAATTTCGCGGGCCGCCGCCAACCCGACAATCCCCGCGCCAATAATTGCAAAATCATAGGTCATGGGCGTGGCGGGAAAGTTTGTCGAGCTGGAAATGCATGGTGTCTGCAAATTGGTGGTGATGCCCCTCATTCGCGGTCTTCCTCCGTCCGTTTCAATATGCTTACCTGGGCGAGGTACAGTTCCCCATCCGCCGCCGCGTGATCATCGAAGCCGCTAGGAAATGCAAGGGCAGGGGTCTCAACCGCGCTCATCCGGGCCGGGTTTGGCGGCACGTCGCAACGCTCATGGAGTCTTGCAAGCTCGGCTGGCGCGATGTCAAGGATGGCCGCGTTATCAGTGCCGCCATCGCAAGAAATCTGAACGGAATAGCTCTTGGGGACAAAATCCGAGGCCGACGGCAGGGCTTGCGCGG
>JBOHJV010000068.1:0-16513 GCA_050728695.1 Methylocella sp.
CGCAAGGACTTAGCTCAAGCCCTCGGGCGCAAGGATCCCAAGGCCGTTCTCAAACTGACCGCCGCGATCGTCGTGGCAAATCCCAAGGATTCGAGCGCCTGGATCGCTTATTCGCGCGCGGCTATCGTGGCTGCCGGTGATGACGAAAAGCTTCAGGAGACCGGCACGGCGGCCGCCTATATTGCTTATGAGCACGCGGGCGCCAAGCCAGAGCGGGCGGCGGCGCTCGCGTGGCTCGGCGAAATCTTTGCCAAACGAAGCAAGTGGCGTCCCTCGCTTGACGCCTACCGCGCGAGCCTCGATGCCGCCGCTATCGCGGAAGTGCGCAATGTCTATGAGGATCTCCGCGAAAAGCACGGGTTTCGTATTCTCGACTACAAGATCGACAATGAGTCCGCCTCGCCTCGCGCGTGCTTCCAATTTTCCGAAACCCTGGCTCAGGCGAGAGTCGATTACTCGCCGTTCGTAACCGTATCGGGTTTCGCCAATGCGGCGCTCTCGATCGAAGACCAGCAGCTTTGTGTCGAGGGCCTGAAGCATGGCGAGCATTATAAAATTGTGCTGCGCGAGGGCTTGCCCTCGACCGTCAACGAAGCGCTTTTAAGATTGGCGGATTATGAAATCTATGTCCGCGACCGCTCGCCGCTTGTGCATTTCACCGGCAAGAATTACGTGCTGCCACGGGTTGGGCAGGAAGGCATTCCCGTCGTCTCCGTCAACACCAGGAAAATCGCCGTGGACATCATGCGGATCGGCGATCGCAATCTTTTGCCGACGGTTCGATCCGAGGATTTTCTTAGCCAACTCTCATCCTACCGGATCAAGCAATATATCGAGACAGACGGCAAGAAAATCTGGTCTGGAACTGTCGAAGTTAATCCTGAACTCAACGCCGAGGTGACGACCGCCTTCCCGGTCATGGAGGCGGCCGGAAAGCTCGATCCCGGCATCTATGTCATGGCCGCCAAGCCGGCCGGCGATGTTCCCGCCGCGAACGACGGCGATGAGGAGGGCGGCGGGACAATCGCGACGCAATGGTTCATTGTCTCCGACTTGGGCCTCACCGCGTTCACTGGCAAGGACGGCATTCATGTATTTGTCCGGTCGCTGGCGAGCGCAACGCCTATCGCCGGAGTCGAGGTGCGCCTTGTCGCGCGCGACAATGAGATTCTGACGTCGAAGCGCACGGACGATGCCGGACACATTCATTTCGATCCAGGTTTTTCGCGCGGGACTGGAGGGGTTGCTCCCGGTCTCGCCGTCGCCGAGGACGGCAAGGGCGATTATGGTTTCCTCGATCTCGAGGCGAATGCTTTCGACCTCACGGACCGGGGCGTCAAAGGCCGCGCCGCGACGGCCGCGCTCGACGCCCTGGTCTATACCGAGCGCGGCGTCTACCGTTCGGGCGAGACGGTTTTCATCACCGCGCTGCTACGCGATGGAAGTGGCACCGGCGTGCCTTCGGTGCCGCTTGCCCTTGTTGTCAAACGCCCCGACGGCGTCGAATATAAGCGGGTCCAGACCGAGGATCAGGGCGACGGCGGCCGCAGCTTTGCAATGCCGCTGCTCCCAGGCAGCACGACGGGAACTTGGCGCGTCGAAGCGTTTGCCGATCCAAAAGCGGCGCCCGTTGGACAGACGAGCTTCCTCGTCGAGGATTATGTGCCGGAACGCCTCGAATTTTCGTTGACCTCGCGGGCGGCGGCGGCGCGGGGCGGCGAGGCGGTCGAGATTGCAGCGAAGGCGCGTTATCTTTACGGCGCGCCCGGCGCAAATCTCGAAATCACCGGCGAGGTCGAAATCGATGCCGCCGGTCAATCGCCGTTGCCCGCGCTCAAGGGTTTTATGGCCGGGCTGCAAGACGAGCCTTTCGATAAAACCAGCACGGAAATAGAGGAGGCGGCGACCACCGACGCGACTGGCGCGGCAAACATTCTGGCCCCTATTCCAGAGACAGCGGCGCCTCGCCCGCTTGAGGCAAAGATTATTCTGCGCGCGGGCGAGCCGGGCGGGCGGGCCGTCGAGCGCTCGCTCGTTCTGCCGATCCTGCCGAAGGGCGGCCTCATCGGCGTCAAGAAGAATTTCACGGCCTTGACCGAGGGCGCGGCGGCAAACTTCGATGTTATTGCCGTAGGCGCGGACGGCGCCCGCGTCGCGCGCAAGGGCGTCGCCTGGTCGCTCTATAGAGTAAGCAACGATTACCAGTGGTACCGGGCCGACGGGCGCTGGAATTTCGAGCGGGTGAAATCGTCGAAACGCGTTGCCGAGGGTAAGATCGACATTGGCCTCGCCGCGCCGGCCAAGATTTCTTCGATCGTCGGACTTGGCCAATATAGGCTCGATCTTGCAAGCGGCGACAGCACCGATGTGCCGACGAGTCTTGCCTTCGAAAGCGGCTGGTCCGGCGAGGCTAGCACGCAAACGCCGGATCTTCTCGATGTCAGTCTCGACAAGGCAAATTATAAGCCGGGCGAGGAGATGCGGCTGCGCATCGCCTCGCGCTTTGCCGGCACCGCGACGGTCGCTATTATCGGCGAGAGTTTAAACATTCTGACCACGCTCGATCTGAAAGAGGGCGACACGACCACCGCAATCCCGGTCGAAGGCAATTGGGGCGCGGGCGCATATGTCGTGGTGCTCGCTTATCGTCCGCTCGACAAGACGGCCAATCGGATGCCGGGCCGGGCCATAGGGCTTGCCTGGTTTGCCATCGATCCGCAGGCGCATGGGCTCGATGTCAGACTCGATACGCCGGCCAAGGCGCGGCCGCGCGGACCTTTGACGATCCCGCTCGAAATCAAGGGCCTTGCCTCGGGCGAAGAGGCAAGAGTGACGGTCGCGGCGGTCGATGCGGGCATTCTCAATCTCACCCATTACGAAGCGCCCGATCCGCGCGGCTATTTTTTCGGCCAGCGCCAATTGACCACGGAAATCCGCGACCTTTACGGTCTGTTGATCGATGGAATGCAGGGCACGCGCGGCGCGATCCGTTCCGGCGGCGATTCGTCCCCGGAGCTTTCCAGCGAGCGGCCGACGCAAGAGCCGCTCGCGCGCTTTTCGGGAATCGTCAAGACCGGCCGCGACGGCCGGGCGCGGATCGATTTCGATCTGCCCGCCTTCAACGGCACCTTGCGGGTCATGGCGGTGGCCTGGACAAAAACCAAGGCTGGCAGCGCCAGCACGGACGTAATCGTTCGCGATCCGGTCGTCGCGCTGGTGTCGGCGCCGCGCTTTCTGTCGCTTGGCGACCAGTCGCAATTTTCTGTGCAAATCGACAATGTCGAAGGAAAGCCCGGAGACTACGCCTTCGACGTCGACGTAACCGGCCCGATCTCGGCCACAAGCGATACCCTGCACCGCAAATTCAAACTCGACGCCGGGGCACGCAAGGCGCTGACGATTCCATTCAGGGCCACGGCCATTGGCCGCGCCGGCGCGGATCTCAAACTGACCGGCCCGGGCCTCGCCGCGCCGCAGACGCTCGCGCTCGATATTTCGCCCGGCACCTCCGCACTTTACCACCGCTCGGTGCGCACGCTGGCGCCCGGGGAAAGCCTCGCGATTTCGAGCGATCTCTTCGCCGATTTCGTTCCCGGAACCGGCGCCGTTTCGCTCAGTGTTTCCTCGCTCGCAGGAATCGATGTCCCGGCCCTCCTTCAGGCGCTCGATCGCTACCCTTATGGCTGCTCCGAACAAATCGTCAGCCGTGCCCTGCCATTGCTCTATGTCAACAAGCTTGCCAAGAGCGACGCGCTCGGAATCGACCCGGACATCGATCAGCGCATCCGCGACGCAATCGAGCGGGAGCTGGCGCGGCAGGATTCGAATGGCGCCTTCGGTTTTTGGTCGACAACCGACAGCGATGATATGTGGCTGCATGCGTTTGTCACCGATTTCCTGACCCGCGCGCGGGAAAATGGGTTCGACGTGCCACAAAAGAGATTCGACGCCGCCCTGGAGCGGCTACGTAATCTGCTCGCCAATTCGAGCGATATTGGCGCGGGACAAGGCGCCCCGATCGCCTATGCCGCCTATGTTCTGGCGCGCAACGGGCGCCCGGTCATGAGCGATCTGCGCTACCTGGCCGATGCCAAGATCGATTCGTTCGAGACTCCGCTCGCCCGCGCCCAACTTGCCGCCGCGCTCGCTTTGCTCGGCGACCGCCCGCGCGCAGAGGCGGTATTCGCGAAAGCCTCGGAGCGTCTGAGCACGCTCGGCAATCCGCTCTACTCGACCCCCGATTATGGCTCGCGTCTGCGCGACGGCGCCGGGCTTCTCGCGCTTGCCGTCGAGACCCAAATGCCCGCCGCCGAAATTCTGCGTGCGTCGAAGATCGTGGAGGACGCGCGCGCGAAAACCGCCGTCTCCAGCACTCAGGAAAATGCGTTCATGGTTCTAGCCGCCGAGGCGCTCGCCGATAAGTCCCGGACGATTGCCTTATCTGTTGATGGCGTGCCCCGGCAGGGCGCCTTCTTCAAGAGTTGGCATGCCGCCGCGCTCGCCAACAAAACCGCCACGATCGCCAATAGCGGCCAAGCGCCGGTGAGCGTCGTTGTGACAACCTCCGGCAATCCGCTGACGCCGGAGCCCGCCGCTGAGCGCGGCTACCAGATCGAGCGCGCCTATTACATGCTGGACGGGCAACCGGTCGAGCCCACGGCGATCAAACAGAACGACCGTTTCGTGGTGGCCTTGACGGTCACCGAATATGAAGCCGCCTTCGCGCGGCTGCTTCTCGTTGATCGTCTGCCTTCGGGACTGGAGATCGACAATCCGGATCTATTTGAAGGCGGCTCGACCGAGGCATTGTCGTTCCTAAAGAAAACCGTCGAATCGGCGCACACCGAATATCGCGACGATCGTTTCGTCGCCGCTTTCGCGCGCGACGGACACGACAAGGCAAATTTCACGGTCGCCTATATTGTCCGCGCGGTTACGCCTGGACATTACGTGAGCCCGCCGGCGACAATCGAGGATATGTACCGGCCCGAACGATTCGGCCGCACCGCTTTTGGCGCGATCGATATCGCCGCCCCCAAATGAAAATGTTTCACGCGAAACATTTCAGCGCGTTCGCGGCGCTCGTTGTTATATTCGCGTTGGCCGGCCTCGTGGTCCCCGCGGCCTTGCCCCATTTTCGGCCCGCGCCGGGTGTGCTCGATCTTGCCGCCGCGAGTCAAGGCTCGCGCATCGTCCTCGATCGCAACGGCACTCTTTTGCGGGCCTTCACGACGCCGAACGGACACTGGCGGCTTCCCGTCGCGGCAAAAGATGTCGATCCGCGTTTCATCGCGATGCTGATTGCCTACGAGGACCGCCGTTTTTTTGCGCATCATGGCGTCGATTTTCTGAGCCTAGGGCGCGCCGCGCAGCAATGGGCGAGCCACGGCCATGTCGTTTCGGGGGGCTCGACCTTGACGATGCAGGTGGCACGGCTGATCGCACCCCGCGCCGGAAAATCGCTGGCGGGAAAACTCGGCCAAATTATTCGCGCGATAAAAATCGAACGGCGAACCGATAAGTCCGGCGTCCTCGATCTTTACCTCGCGCTCGCACCTTATGGCGGCAATATCGAGGGCGTGAGGGCAGCGAGCCTTGCCTATTTTGGTCACGAGCCGAAGCGGCTCTCGGCCGCCGAGGCGGCACTGCTGGTTGCCTTGCCGCAAGCGCCGGAAACAAGGCGGCCGGATCGTTATCCTGTTGCCGCGCGGGCTGCCCGCGACAAAGTCCTCGACCGGGTTTTCGCGCGAGGTGCGATCACTGGGGCCGAGCGCGATAGGGCCAAGCGCGAAGCCGTGCCGCGAGAGCGCCGCGCGTTTCCCATGCTCGCCGCGCATGCGAGCGAAGCCGCGCTCCGGCGCGCGCCAGAGCGGCGCGTCCACAAGCTGACGCTCGACGCCAAGCTGCAAGCATCGCTCGAAGGGCTAGCGCGCGAGGCGGCGGCCGCGCTTGGACCAAGACTTTCTTGCGCCATCCTCGTCATCGACAATGCGAGCGGCGAGATCCGCGCCCATGTCGGAGCGGCGGATTATTTTTCGCAAGAGCGCGCCGGATCTATCGACATGACAGACGCCGTCCGCTCGCCAGGCTCGGCTTTAAAGCCTTTTATCTATGCGCTCGCTTTCGAGAACGGCATCGCGCATCCGGACACCCTTTTGGACGACCGGCCAAGACATTACGGAACATACGCGCCGGAAAATTTCGATCATTCCTTCCGGGGCACCGTGACGGCGCGGCGCGCGCTGCAATTGTCCTTAAATCTTCCGGCGGTCGAATTGCTCGACGAGATCGGCCCGGAGCAGTTCGTCGACCGCCTGCGCAACGCCGGCGCCAGGATCGCGCTCCCCGATGAAACCGCTCCGGGGCTCGCCGCCGGCCTGGGCGGTCTCGGGATCACGCTGCGCGATCTCGCTTCGCTCTATGCCGGCCTCGCGCGGGGAGGGACCGTGCCGGAATTGCGCGAAACAACGGACGGCGTGGGGACGGCGGAAGCAAAGACCCGCCGGATTGCGGGCGCGGTTGCTAGCTGGTATGTCGCCGGCATTCTGCGCGGCGCGCCGCCGCCGCTCAACGCGCCGTTCGGGCGCATCGCTTATAAGACCGGGACTTCCTACGGCTACCGCGACGCTTTCGCGATCGGCTTCGACAAGGCCCACACGATCGCCGTCTGGCTCGGCCGGCCAGACAATGGCTCCGTGTTCGGCCTCGCCGGACGCCAAGCCGCCGCGCCGGTTCTGTTCGACGCTTTCGCAAGGCTCGGCGCCGGGCACGAATACCAGCCCGCGCCCCCCGGTATTCTCGCGAGCCGCACCGCCTCGCTGCCGCCGCCCTTGCGCCATTTGCGCAAGGACGTGCCCAAGACTCTGGCGGCGATGGCGACTGCGCAATTAAAAATCGCTTTTCCGCCGGACGGCGCCCGCGTCGATCTCGGCCTTGCCGCAGCCTCAAAGCCTTCGCCCGGCGCCCGCCTCAGTTTGAAAGCCGAAGGCGGTGTTTTGCCGCTGCGATGGATCGTCAATGGCGCGCCGCTCGGCGAACCGGACCTGCGCCGGCAAGCGGCGTGGAAACCCGATGGCGCGGGGTTTACGCGCATATCTGTCACCGATGCGCAAGGGGCGACGGACAGCGTGCTCGTGCGGCTGGAATAGAGGGGCTTCAAGGGATCGGATAACAATTAAATTTCATGGCCTTTCTTCTTCATTTCCGCGCGCACGCGGGTCATCATGTCGGTCGATATCTTGCCTTGCCAGCCCTGCATCGCGGTCACGACCTCGGTTAAGAAGGCAGGTTGCGTCTCGACGTATTTTTTTCCCGCCGGGCTCTCGAAGAAGGCCACCGCCGCCTTCAAATCCTGCTCGCTCATCTGCTTGACATAAATCTGCGCGGCGATACCGACCATTTCGTCGGCTTGCTTGTCGAATTCGGGCTTGAGCCCGTTCAGCACGTCGTTGAGGTCGTGCCTGAGTTCCGGCCGCGTCTGGGTCAACGACGAGCCGATCTGATCCATGAATTGGGGAATGATGATGCTAAAGGAGCGCGACATTCCACAGGCGACGACAAGCGCGCGGGCGGCGGCCAAATGCGACGGGCTCGGCGCGGCCGAACCCGGCTCGGTTTGACCCGGCGGAGTGTTGGGCAATGCCTGTTGAGCCCGGCTTCCGCTCGCGGCAACTAAGGCAGAAAGCACGAACGCAAGGCAAAAAACCAAATTCATGGCGTGTTTTTTTTGAATTGTGCGCAAGCGAAAACCTCCCAAGGGGCATGAGCCAACAACCGTGGCGGTGATGAAAGAAGCCCATGTTCCCGGTGGCGTCAATCGAGTTGGCCAAGAATCTCGATGCCGGCCGGACCGGCGCTGATCACCGCCTTGGCGATCCCGATGAAGAGCCCATGTTCGACGACGCCGGGAATAGCGGCGAGCCGGTCCGCCAGATCCTCCGGGCGGGGAATGGCGCCGAAGAAGCAATCCACGATATAATGCCCATTGTCGCTGACGAAAGCCTGGCCGCCAGGCGTTTTCCGTAGGCGGACCTCGCCATCGCATCCGCAAGCCTTCGCCGCGGCAAGAATCATCCGGCGGGTCGCTTCGAGGCCGAACACATTGACTTCGACCGGCAGCGGGAATTTGCCGAGCACCGCCGCCAATTTCGACGAATCGGCGATCACTATCATGCGCTTCGACGCCATCGCGACAATTTTTTCACGCACGAGCGCGCCACCGCCACCCTTGATGAGACGCAATTTTGGGTCGAACTCGTCGGCGCCGTCAACCGTCAAGTCGAGCTCCGGTAAAGCGCCGATTGTCGTGAGCGGAATGGCATAAAGCTCGGCCTGGGTGCGGGTGCGCTCCGATGTAGGCACGCAGATCACGTCCAATCCTTTTGCGACCCGCGCGCCGAGAAGTGCTACAAAATGCGCCGCCGTCGTGCCGGTCCCAAGGCCAAGCCGCATGCCGGGGGTCACGAGCTCCAGGGCTTTTGCGGCGGCAAGCCGCTTGGCGTCGTCCGGGAAAAGCTCTGGCATGAGGCGGCCGCGGTGGCTCCGGGAAGGTCTGCCTGGGTTAGCCTCTTGGCTCCGGCCGCGTCAACCCCGAGGCAGCAGTTGGCGCGCGCGCCGCGCGACTATATATCTAAGCCACGCGGAGGTAGGATCATGGCTGCAACTACAACAGAAGTCATCCTGAATTCGCCAGCCCCGGATTTCCGGCTTCCCGCCACAGATGGCCGGACCTATGCGCTCAAAGATGTCGCGGGCGAAAAAGGCACGGTGATCGTCTTCATCTGCAATCATTGCCCCTATGTCAAAGCAGTGATCGACCGGCTTGTCGCGGATGCTCACGTGTTATTGGCGGAGGGTTTTGGCTTTGCGGCCATTTGCGCAAACGACGCCACGAACTATCCGGAAGATTCCTTCGCCAATATGAAGCGGTTCGCGCAGGCGCATAATTTTCCGTTTCCCTATCTTCACGACGAGAGCCAAGCGGTTGCCCGCGCGTATGATGCCGTCTGCACGCCGGATTACTTCGGCTATGGCAAAGACTTGAAGCTGAAATACCGTGGCCGCCTGGACGAGGGCCGCACCGCGGCGCCTCCAAAGGGCGCGCGGCGAGAGCTTGTCGAGGCCATGCGGAGCATCGCGGCAACGGGCGTGGCGCCAGGGAATCAAACTCCATCCATCGGTTGTTCGATCAAATGGAAGGCGGCGTAAGCCTGTCGCGCGCAAAACTCCACGCGCCGCCGCCCGCCGCGGCTAGATAAAGGAGGACAAAGCAATAGAGAACCGCAAGCTCGCCCCCATTGAGAATGGGAAAGAAGCTTTTTTGCGCATGCGCGAGAAAATAGGCAAACGCCATCTCGCCAGAGAGGACGAAAGCAACCGGGCGGGTGGAGATGCCAAGCAGTAGCAGAACGCCGCCGGCGAATTCCAGAACGCCCGCGACGCCCACGAGCGACAGGAGATGGAGGTTGTCGAACATCGCGACATGCGGAAAGCCGAATAGCTTCGCCGTACCATGCTGGAGAAGCAGCAGAGCCGTGACGATCCGCAAGAGTGAAAGAAGCCGCGGTTGCCACGCCGCGGCGATGCGCGCCAAATCCATGATGACCATTCCTTTGCCGAGAGTACCTCGCGAGCGTTCTCCGTTGCCGGAGCGGGATTGCGCCCCTTGGGCTCGAACGCCAACTATATTGTCCTATATATGCTCCAGACCCGCATCCGAGGAATCAGGAGATGATCCCCAGCGCGATTATTTTCGCCATTGTCCTGTCAGGGGTCCTTGGCGTCTTGCTAATGTACCGTCAGGCCGCCGCGGTTGCCTCCCATCGCGAGCGTGTTCCGGACGGGTTTGCCGGTTCGATCAGCGCCGAGGAACACCGGCGGGCGGCCGCCTATACAATGGCCCGCACGCGGCTGGAGATCGCGGAGACCATCTTCGACACCGTCCTCGCGGTGATTTGGCTGATGGTCTTGCTCGGTCCGCTCTACGCGCTGGTGGCGCAATTCGTTGCTCCTGGCATCTCCCGCGCCGTCGCCGTCGTGGTTGCGTTCGCGCTGATCGGGCGCGTTCTTCAACTGCCGTTCTCGATTTACAGCACCTTCGCGCTCGAAGCCCGGTTCGGCTTCAATCGCGCGACCCCAATGATGTTTCTACTCGACCGGATGAAAGGCGTGGTGCTCTCGGCTCTTTTTGGGGTCCCTTTGCTTTATGGCCTGTTCTGGCTGCTGCGCGTCATGCCTAACACCTGGTGGCTCCTCGGCTGGGTGGCGGTGATGGCGCTGATGATCGCGATGAGCGTGATTTATCCCGCCGTCATCGCGCCCATGTTCAACAAGTTCACGCCCATGCCGGACGGGGCGTTGAAGTCGCGCGTCGAAGCGCTTCTAACCAAATGTGGTTTTGCATCAAAGGGGCTCTACGTCATGGACGCTTCAAGGCGTTCGACGCATGGCAACGCCTATTTCACCGGCTTTGGCAAGGCCAAGCGCATCGTCTTCTTCGACACGCTTTTGCAAAACCATACGCCTGATGAAATTTTGTCGATTCTCGCTCATGAACTGGGGCACTACAAACTTGGCCATATCGGTCAGCGCATTGCCGAGATGGCGGTGCTCACATTTGTTGGTTTTGCTTTCCTTCATTGGGCTTTCGCCGGCGGATTGGCTGGCGCGTTCGGTCTGCCAGCCGATCCCGGCGTGGTTTTGATCGTGGTGCTGACCGCGAGCGGACCCGTCTTGCATTTGCTGTCGCCCTTAACAAGCTGGCTGTCGCGCCGCGCCGAGTATCAGGCCGACAATTTCGCCAAGGCGATAGCCGGCTCAGGGCCGATGATCAGCGCCCTGACGAAACTCGCGCGGGATAATCTTTCGACCCTGACGCCCGATGCGGTCTACGCCCTGTTTTATTATTCCCACCCGCCGGTTCCGGCGCGGATTGCCCGGCTGAGAGCGGAGCCAGCTCTGCTTGACGAAGTAAGGGTCTAGCGGCAACCGCTCATCTTCATCTAGGGCGGCGCGGCCGGCGGCCTCGACACTTCGACATCCTGCGGCCCTCGAACCTGGTAATCTATGCCGGCCCAGCGGATATGGCGGGACCCTAGTGCCGAGAACACGCACAACGCATGAAAACTCCACCAGATGGGCCGAAGCCAACGTTCCACTAGCCAGTAAATTGAAAGTCCGGCCGCCGTCGCCTCGCCCCAGAGCGCGATGACAATTCTGCGCCGGCACCGGCAACGAACCTCGCCCAATGCGAGAGACACGCCAATCAGGACTACGGCAAGGACACTCCCCTGCAGAGCCATGCTCATCGCGGCGATCGCGGCGGCGACCGGGAAGAGCGTTCCGAGCGCCGCCAGCGCCCAAATGCCAGGGTCATGCAGCAACACGATTCGGTATTGGCGCCGCCCAAACGAGAGAGCTTCGCTCCAACTCATCGCCACGGGGGAGAGAAGAAGGCTCTGACGCGGCGAGAAGACCTCGAAGCCTGCTTCCTTGAACGCGCGGGTCATTTGCGCGTCGTCGCTAATCGCGCCTGCCCAATAGCGGCGGATATCGATGCGCTCCAGTGTCTTGCGCCGCATTGCCATCGTCCCGCCCCAACAATGGTTGATTATCGAAGGCAGTCTCGGCACCGTCACAACGGACGCGTTCGCCGCCGCGACGACGGCCGAGCTCACCTTGTTGTCGGCCGGGACGATCCAGCGGTAACCGGTGACCGCGTCACGCCCCGTGTTGACTAGAGCGGCAACAAGCCGGGAAAGCCACTCGGGCGCGGGCAGCGTGTCCGCGTCGACGAAAGCCACGATTTCATCGCAATCCTCGATTGCGTCGATGGCAGCGAGCAAATTCCAGACCTTCTGACCAGACCGTCGGGATTGGCCAGCGACAACCATGCGAATGGGTGCTCCCGGCCGTTTTGATTCCTCCATTACCATGGCGAAGGCGGGATCTTCCTCGGACTCGACCGCCGCGATGATTCGATAGTCTGGATAGGCTTGTTGGCGTAGGCGGCAAAAGAACGCTCGCGAAGCATCGGATGCGTTCTTCACGGCTACGATGACAACGACCGGGGGCATACTTCCGGGAATTTCGCTCAACGGAAGCCCCCATGTGTAGCGCCAAGCCGAAAGCGTATTTAAGATCGCGATCGAGATCCACGCGATCAACAGAATGCCCGCGACGGTACTCATTTCCGGGATGTTTCCTGTCTCGCCCCCGCACCCGCCATCGCAAACACGCACCCGCGAGGGCTAAGTGCGGCTTCGGTGTCAAGGCCGCCAGCGGATACGCCAGCCGACGCCGACGCCAATCAATTCGCATCCATTACCCGCCGCGCCGTCAACAGCAGCCCCGCGCCCTCGTCCTTGGTCGCCGGAGTGCCAAGCAACAGATGCGCAAGCGGTCCGCCGAGCAGGCCGAGCGCGGCGGCCGCGTGCCAAGACCACGCACCGCGAAAATACGGCCCGATGCATTTGACAGGAGTGCAGCGTTCGACCCAATATATGAGAGAATCGTTGTCGCCCCAGGGAACATGCGCGATGTCCTCAATGGCGGCGCCGGCGCCATTTGCCAATTCCGTAAGAGCGGACTTTGTCCACCAGGTCAAATGATGGGGCGGCGCGTTCATCACGAAATTCGGGATGCGGGTCAGTGCGGAGGGGATATGCGGCACGCCAACGAAGATAAGTCCCCCGGGCTTAGCCGCTTGCACCATTTCGGCGAACAGCGCCGTGGGCGCCTTGACATGTTCGAGCACCTGAAATGCGCAGACGGCATCGTAGGACCCCGCATGCTCGACGAGATGTTGAGCAAGAGTCTCATTGCGCACCCCGCCGACCGTGCTGTCCTCGGCGAAATGCGGGTCTAGCCCGGTGTAAACCGCTTGGGGCAGGGATGAACGGAAGCTCGCAAACCCGCAGCCGACATCAAGGACGCGAGCGCCAGCTTGGATTCGCCGCGCGGCAATCATGAATTCGTGGCGTACGGATTGACGCGAACAAAGCTTTAAATCTGTCACCCTTGAGTAGAATTGGACGTAAAACGCGCGGTCTCCTTCGAGCGGGGGATCGAAGAAATAGAGGCCTGCCGGCGACTCCCAAAGTCCGAATCGATCGATACCGCGAAAGCTCGGCCGCGCATCCGTCTTGAACTCGATGCGCCAAAGGGCGGCAAGGAGACCGGCCGTCACCCACTGGACATGCCGGACCGCAGGGAGTCCTGTGACCGGACAGGCGGGTGGGTAATCTTGAGACGGCATTTTCCAGGGTGCCAATACTTCGAGATTGGTACCAAAGATTCCATGAAATCGGAAAGATTGCAAACCGCTAACCTATGCTCGAACGGTGTCGGCGCATCTGATCGCCGTTCGCGGACAAGGCTCCTGGCATCACCTCGTTTCCCCGGCTGAGCATGGTGGTTCCTCGCCCGGTTTTGCGGCATGAGGATCTTGTGGCGGCGGCTCCGGTCGAACTTATGGGGCTACCCGCGGCCCTGACATGGCCGAATTGCTGCGGACGCGCGTAATTGCTGCTTCGGCGAGGTCAAGGTCGCTGGCCGCCCACCTAACCCAACCGCGGTGGCGGTTGTGGAACGTTTTGAGCCTGGTCCGCCAATGGCAAGCGCGGAACCCCGCGGGAGCCAGCCAAAGAAGTGCCAGTCAAAGACGGCGTTGACATATTGTCTGAAATAACCAAGCTTCTTCCAGTCCGTTCACGAATGAATCGACCTCTTCGCCCGGGCCGTCGCCTGGCCCCCAGGAAATTTGCATGAAGTCGCAAAATCGAGCTGGGTTGAATGAAGAGGGCCGGCGGCGCCTCGACGAAATGGTTCAAAACCGCGTTGACGCCCTGGCAGCTAGCACCAACACTCAAATTGCGCGGGTGCCTGTCCCGCCATCGCCGGATGGCGTGATGAACTTTCAAAATCTGCCAGGGTATCGCGAACTTAAACTACAGCGATCGATGGCCGCCGTAGTTGGCCTCGACAATCCCTATTTTCGAGTCCATGAAACCGCGGCCTGCGCGACGACCCTTATCGGCGGCCGCCAACTCATCAATTATTCGTCATATGATTATCTTGGCCTGAACCATCATCCGGAGGTCCGCGCAGCCGCGCATGCCGCCGTCGACGCATTCGGCACGTCGGCGTCCGCGAGCCGGCTGGTCGCTGGCGAACGGCCGGGGCACCGGACACTGGAGGGGGCCTTGGCGCAACATTATGGACAGGAAGATTGCGTCGTTTTTGTCAGCGGCCACGCGACAAATGTTTCGACCATCGGCGCCATTCTCGGACCTAAGGATTTGGTCGTCCACGAAAGCCTTGCCCACAACAGCATCCTGGCGGGCGCGACTTTATCCCGCGCCGAGCGGCGTTCGTTTCCGCACCGTGACTTCATGGCGCTCGATTCGCTGCTGACGTCGATCCGGCGGCGTTTCGAGCGTGCGTTGATTGTGGTTGAAGGCCTATACAGCATGGATGGCGATGTTCCCGACTTGCCGATGCTCGTCGAGATCAAGCGCCGGCATAACGCCTGGCTGATGGTTGACGACGCGCATGGTCTAGGTGTGCTTGGCCCAAAGGGATACGGGTTGTTCGATCACTTCGGCACGGACCCGCGTGATGTGGATATCTGGATGGGAACGCTTTCGAAGACGCTTGCCGGGTGTGGCGGTTTCATTGCTGGTCCAACCGCGCTTGTCGAGTATCTGAAATGCATGTCGGGTGGGTTCGTCTTTTCGGTCGGTCTTTCGCCGCCGCTGGCCTCCGCCGCCTCGGCGGCTCTTGCCATCCTGCATCGCGAACCCGGCCGCGTCGAAAAATTGCGCGGTGTCAGCCGCTTGTTTTTCGATGCCGCCAGGGCGCGCGGGTGGAATACGGGAACGAGCGCCGGCTATGCGATTATTCCCATTATGGCCGGCAATTCGGTACTTGCTGTGGCACTAAGCCAAGGTCTTTTTGAGCGCGGCATCAATGTGCAGCCCATTATTCATCCAGCGGTTCCCGAGCGCGCCGCGCGCCTGCGTTTCTTTCTTACTTCCGAGCATCGCCCCGAACAAATAGATCAAACAATTCAAGCGATCGAGGAGGCCATGAAGGAAATCAACGCGAACCCGTCCATGCAAAGCATACCGGGATTTCCGCAAGGTGGTCCGGCATGACCGCACTGCTGGTGCGGAAGGTTCAAGGCCCGGCCGACATCGAAGCTTTCATGGCGGCGGGGAAACGTGCTCAGAGCGGCAATTCGCGCTGGATCGAGCCGCTTCGCGACGAGATGCTCCGGGTATTCGACAAGAAGCGATCGCCCTTGATGGTTGAAAATGAAATTCAGCCTTTCGTCGCATTTCGCGATGGTCGGCCGGCCGGGCGGATCGTGGCGGTGGTCAACCGGGCGCATCTCGAAAAATACCGCGACTCCTGCGGACATTTTGGCATGATCGACGCGATCGATGACCGCGACGTTTTCGCCGCCCTGCTTCACCATGCCGCCGATTCTTTACGCGCGCGCGGGCTGCGCCGCATGCGCGGCCCCTTCAGTCTGTCGATCAATCACGAAGCTGGACTCCTCGTCAAAGGGTTTGACCAGCCGCACGTCATTCGCACCAACCATGCTCTGCCTTATTACGGCCGCCACATCGAGGCGCTCGGGTTCCGCAAAGTCATGGATTTATTCGCTTACGTCTGCCAGATAGCGGAGTCGGACTTCCCCGAGCGCGTCGCCAAAACCGCAAACCGGTTCGATCGCGCCAAGGAGATTCAAACCCATGGTCTGTCCCTGACGCGCTGGCCAGCGGAATTTTCCCAGGTGCTGCGGCTCTACAACGACGCCTGGAAGAACAATTGGAGTTCGGTTCCCGTCAGCAACGCGGAGGCCAGACTGATCGCGGATCTTACCCTGCCCGTCGCCAAGCCATCCTGGATCAGAATAGCGAAATGGCGGGGCGAGGACATCGCTGTTGTATCGCAAATACCTGACGTCAATGAAGCGCTCGTTGGGCTCGGCGGGAAGCTTTGGCCGTCCGGCTGGGCACGCTTGCTGTGGCGCATTCATGGCCGCGGGACCCGGATGACACGGATCCCGATGATCGGCATCGCCAGCCGCTGGCGGGGAACCCGAATCGGTTCGATGGCTATTTCGCTGCTTCTCGCCGAAGCGATTACGAGGGCACGCGCGGCCGGGATCGAAGAGACTGAAATCAGCTGGATCCTCGAAACCAATCGCGCAATGCTCAATCTTGCGCGAAGCCTGCCGGCTCATCATTCCCGCACATTCCGCATTTACGAGCGCGAACTCTAAGCTCAGCCGCGCTTGTGAACCGGTTCCATTTGGAGAAGTTGGCACGGTAGCGCCGTCGCGGAAGCGCATAGCATCGCTCGGCAACATGTCCGGACCGCAAATCCGCGCCGCCGCGGCGGGCTTTGCTTTTTTTTCGCCACATTCTGCCGCGATCTTGGGGCGTGGCCGCCAAGATAAATGTTCGTTAAATAAGGTTGCGCGGCGTTGATAAGTCGTACCGCA
>JBOHJV010000069.1:0-16304 GCA_050728695.1 Methylocella sp.
TGGGGTGACACGCCATTGAACCACCACACATTTGGGCACACCTTTGAGGACCTGGCACAAGTAATGACCGGATCCCTGAACCATGTATCATCTCCGCTGTGCCCATCGGCCAGCACGTAAGTTCTAGATGCTGTGTTACAACTACCCTGCCACACTAAAGTGAATTTAAGAATTTGACAATCGGTACCAGGATCCGTAGCACCATAGGAGAGATTTACGACGAATCCAGTAGTTCCCTGCAAGGTGACAGTTCCCAGAAAGGGCAAACTGCAACCAAGTATGCTCCCAAACTAGGATAAATTTTTGTCGATAAAATAATCTCAAAAAGTATGCCCGATGTGAAGGTCTTGCCAACTGCCAGGAACTTTGCACGTCTTATTTGAAGCTACTTGGGGCATTGGCACGGTCGCAAGGGGCAATTCAGGTCCGGATAAATTGCAGTTCATCCCTGCAGGTCCACAGGATTGTGCGTCGGCGGCGCCTGCCAAAAACGCACGCGCCAGCAAAGACCACGAATGCTCCGCCGAGTTTTTTGATCTTCGCCCGGCCAATGCCGGACAGCGGCAATTTCCGCCGCTTTGAATTTAAAAACGCCATCAAATATGATCCTGGCCACAAACCGCCGCGCCACGCGCAACGACCGTTAGCCAATCTTCGTAGCATGAGGCCAATTAGCATGAGGCCAATTGGCATGAAGCCAATTAGCATGAAGCCAACAAAGAACTGACAAAATGAACCTTGAGATTAATTGAATTGAAAATGGGGTTCGCCGCCGGGAGCCGCGCGTGATGCTTAAATGCCGTGTCATTCCCTGTCTCGACGTGAAAGACGGCCGGGTCGTCAAAGGCGTGAATTTCGTCGCTCTGCGCGATGCCGGCGATCCGGTCCAATGCGCGCTCGCTTACGACGCCGCCGGCGCCGACGAGCTTTGTTTCCTCGATATCACGGCGAGCCATGAGGACCGCGCGATCATCCTCGATGTCGTTCAGCGCACGGCCGAAGCCTGCTTCATGCCGCTCACCGTCGGCGGCGGCGTCCGCACGCTGGAGGACATAAGGTCGCTGCTCCTTGCCGGCGCCGACAAGGTGTCGATCATGACCGCCGCCGTCGCCAACCGCGCGATCGTCCGCGACGCGGCGCGAAAATTCGGCAGCCAATGCATTGTCGTGGCGATCGACGCCAAACAAATGGTCCCCGGCAAATGGGAAATTTTTACGCATGGCGGACGTAAGGCGACCGGCCTCGATGCCCTTGCCTATGCGCAGGAAGTGGTGGCGCTCGGCGCCGGCGAAATTCTTTTGACATCGATGGATCGCGATGGCACCAAACGCGGTTTCGATCTCGCTCTTACCCGCGCCGTCACCGGGACCGTCCCGGTTCCGGTCATCGCTTCCGGCGGTGTTGGCACGCTCGATCATCTCGTCGAGGGAATTCGCGACGGCGGCGCGAGCGCGGTCCTCGCCGCCTCGATCTTTCACTTCGGCGAATTCACGGTCGCGCAAGCCAAGCAGTATATGGCAAGCTTTGGAGTGCCAGTGCGGCTCGATACGAACCCGCGCGTGCCAGGTGCGAAGCCCCAAGTTTTTCTCGCGGGAATTGCGTCGGCCGGCACGGGAACAAAGTCATGACGCGCTTCACCCTCGACGATTTGGCCGCGATCATTTCCGCGCGCGCCAACGCGAACGCCGCGGCGTCCTACACAAAGTCGCTTCTCGACGCGGGCGCAGCCCGTGCAGCCAAAAAACTCGGCGAGGAGGCAGTCGAAGTCGTGATCGCCGTCATGGCGGGCGACAGGCAAGCGATCATGCACGAAAGCGCCGATCTGCTTTATCATTTGTTGGTCGTTTTGTATCAAAGTGGCATTTCATTGGAGGATGTGTGCGCGGAGCTTGAACGCCGCACCGGCCAATCCGGCCATGCGGAAAAAGCCGCGCGCGGCGCGTATCAAACTGTGACCGAGGAATAAAAGGACAAACGCGTGGGATCCACTTTGGAGGTACTCTCGCCCTACCATCGCTTCACGAGGGATGAATGGGCGACCTTGCGCGCCGACACGCCGCTTACTCTGTCGATGGACGATCTGACGCGGCTGCGGTCGCTCAACGATCCGATCTCGCTCGATGAAGTCGTCGCCATCTATTTGCCGCTGTCGCGCCTGCTCGCGCTTTATGTCGCGGCGACGCAAGGCCTCTACAAGGCAACCCAGCGCTTCCTTGGCGCCGAGAGTGGAAAAGTCCCCTATATCATCGGCGTCGCCGGTTCGGTCGCGGCCGGCAAATCGACGTTATCGCGGGTCATGCAGGCGCTGTTGTCGCGCTGGCCGAACACGCCGAAGGTCGAACTCGTCACCACCGACGGGTTTCTTTATCCCAACGCCCGCCTCGAAGACGAAGGTTTGCTAGAGAAGAAGGGTTTTCCGGAAAGCTACGACGGCACGAAGCTCATATGCTTTCTTTCCGATGTAAAAGCCGGCAAGCACAATGTCCAAGCGCCGGTCTATTCGCATGTGACTTACGATGTGATTTCAGGCGAGAGCATCATAGTCGATCGCCCGGATATCCTTATCGTCGAGGGCTTGAATGTCCTCTTGCCTAATCGCCCCGCGCGGGATGGCCGGGCCATTCCTTTCGTCTCCGATTTTTTCGATTTTTCGGTCTATCTGCACGCCGCGGAAAAAGATCTCGAAAAATGGTTTATCTCCCGTTTCATGCGCCTGCGCGACACCGCCTTTCGGAATCCCTTGTCTTATTTCAAGAAATACGCCGGCCTCGACGACTTGCAGGCGGAAAAAACCGCGCGCGGCATCTGGACAAAAATCAATCTTCGCAATTTGCGCGAAAACATTCTCCCCACAATGCCCCGCGCGAGCCTCGTGTTGACCAAGGGGCCAAGCCACATCATCGAGGAAGTCGAGCTAAGGAAACTTTAGGAGAGGTCGCGGCGCTGTCTTTGACCTCAACCCAGCATCCGCACTTGTTTTCATTGCTGGCGGGTTGTCGCATCGGTCTTGGCGAAAAGCGCCCGCCGCAGATCGAGGAGCATTTTGCGCCAGGATTCTGCATCAAAAAAGCGCTTTGTATCAAGGCTCTAATTTTGCGGCCCTCACCACCGGAAGGAACGCCGCTTTTAGATTGAGGAAGGGTTTTTCAACCAGCCACCAGCTCCCAAACGCGAAAATACCGGCAATCGCTGTCGCTTCGATGAATACCAGCCAGGGCGAAATTCCGGGATCCAACCAAATTAGCAACATCTGCACGGGCCACGCATATAAATAGACGCCGTAGGACAGGTCCACCTTTTGCCCGACCGCAGCGAGCGTCGGCGACTTCACGTTGAAGGCGAACCAGAACAATACGTAGCCGCCGAGGATAGAGAGCGCGGCCACAGCCAGGCGCGGGGAGAACATCATGACCATCAACCCGCAACCGGCCAAGGTGGAAAGCCGCCGATCGTATCGGATGCGATCCCGATAAAGGTAGAACAGGGCACCACACCCGAAAACGCCGATGAACCTCACAATTAAGCCAGGATCGCCGACGAAGTTTATCAGTCGGTCCGGGAACCAACCCAAGATGTTCTGAAGCACGGCTGACAGAGCCAGCGCGCCAACAGTCAAAAGAGACAGAATGAACCGTTTCGACAGCAGGCCTATAAGCCCGGCTGCCAGCACAAGCAGGTAACACAAAAATTCATATTTAATCGTCCACATTGACCCATTGAGCACCGCATTCGGCGTGCCCGCAAAGACCCCTTCCATCTCAGGAGCCCTTAGAAGGACCATACGCCACAAAACTTTGCCAATAGATAGCGCCGCGGCCTGACCGCCGACAAAGGGACCTAGGGCCAGGAGGCAAAGAAGATACGCGACCACGTAGCCTGGATAAATTCTTAATACCCTCTTGAGGACGTATTCTCCTGCTGAACGGGAATCCTGGAAGCTCTTCGTAACCAAGTAACCACTGATTAGGAAGAAGCCATCAACACCCAACTCGCCGAACGATAGGGTGCCGAATATCCTTGTGAGGATTTCTCTCGACCGGTTTCCATCAACCAGCTCAAGGGAGTGGGACAGGATGACCAAGACGGCGAAGAGAAGCCGCAAGGCCCCAAAGTTATTCGACGATCGTCCCATTCACCCGGCCGTCCCCCTTGCAGATGACCGGCGACTAACACAATCTGCGCGCTGGCGATAGAGCGAATGTTGAATTGTCGTGCGCAAGGCATCGGAATTGCGTAAGCTTGCGAAATACGAGGACGGCCGGCTCTGCCTTTGACCTCAACCCCGCGCCCGCACTTGCCTTTATCGCCATTAGCCCAAACCCGTGCCGCAAGCCCTTCGCCGGCTTTGGTTTTGCCGTGAAAGATTGGAATTGATAACTTCGACGAAGCGCCCGCTCCTGACCTCGACAATTCAACATCGAACACGCTATGAGAACGCAATAATCGCCATTCTTACCGCCCATATTATTATGAGGATTGCCCCTATTCCGATTACAACTAGAAAGGTCTGATCGTCATTGTTGGACATTGCGCTTCCCCAAATAATGGTTCCCTCAGCTCAACTCAAGAATTTTCCCCGCGCCGCCGCGCGAATAAACATCCGTCACAGATCCGACTCCGGCTCGACCATGATTGCATCTGCTTGCCGTTTCGCCTCTTTTGCGGCTCCAACGCGATTCGCGTGGACCGCCTCGCTCGATCTTAGATCCGAAACGCTGTTGTCCCAATCCTGGCAAACGCCGTCAAACGAAAAAGCCCGGCGCAAAATCCAAAATCACGTTGCACCGGAATTATGCGCGAAAGAAGCCCTTTTGAATCAAGACCTCATTTTCGCGCCGATTTTCCGTGTGAGCGCCCCGAATGTAAGGTATGGTTTCATTAGGTCAGGCGATCTTGAAACGCGAAAGGCCTGGATCGCGGTAGGAGATCGACGGCAAGATGGTTTGGCGCTTATCTCAAAAGAGCGGCGCGAAGCCGTTGATCCATAGGGTCCGGGCTTTCGCCGGCGTACACGCCTCGTGCCCGGCCAGGTCCCGCCATCGTCATGAAGGAGGAGAATTTTCGTGAGCCAAACCTATTCCGGCGCATGCTTTTGCGGCGCCGTCGAAATAGAAGTGTCCGGACAGCCGGAGGCGATGGGGTATTGCCATTGTCAGTCTTGCCGGTCGTGGGCCGCGTCGCCGGTCAATGCCTTCACGCTCTGGAAGCCGGAAAATGTGAAGGTGACAAAGGGGGCCGATCAAATCGGCGCCTACCACAAGAGCGAGAAGCACCATCGCCAATTCTGCAAAACCTGTGGCGGACATGTGATGTCGAGCCTTCCGGCCTGGGGGCTGATCGACGTATTCGCGGCGACCATCAAAGACTTCCCGTTTCGGCCACAGCTTCATGTCAACTACGCCGAAACGGTGCTGCCGATGCGCGACGGGCTTCCGAAAATGAAGGACTTTCCCGCCGAACTAGGCGGTTCCGGCGAAATCATCGCCGAATAGAAAGGCGCTGTTTCGTAGTAAGGCCGCCGCAATAAAATGCCCTGCCCATAGGCGTCTACCAAGTGGCGAGACGGAACAAGCGGTTCACGAATGCCCCGCGCGAGCCAAGGATGGACCGGCGATCTAATTTTGGTGCGTATGTCGATTTTTGCACCGTTAGCGTTCGGAGTTGGTCTTCTGTTAGCTGGACTTGCGGTAAAATGCAGCGTCACCAAACATTTTCACATCTTGCCTCATTGCCCTAAAAGTCGCTGATTGAGTTGCGGCTATCGGGTCTTTCAAGAACGCGGCGTCAATGTTCCGTTGCTGTTCGGGAGAAATCCACTCGGCTGCCGAGACCACCTTTTTTGCTCTGTCTGTAATATAGTCAAATAGAAAAACAGGAAGTATCTAGGAACGAGGTCCAATGATGCCGCTTCGCACTGACACCTTGGTGCCTATCCATTGTTTCGCATTTGGTACGTCGATGAACCCTAATAATGGCGAATTTTCCGATCTTGACGTAAGTGAACGCCGTGGTCGCCGAAGCTCCAACATCCATGTCAACTGACGCCTGGAGGTAGCGGTTAATGTTAGGTGGCAGCGTGGATAGGGGGGTCCCCTCTTCGATGAGATCGAAGCGCAGGAAATGCTGCTCGAAGCGTTCCGGGTGAGGTATCTGGCCCAGCAAGAACTGTGACCACACACTCAAAGCGTGATCGGTGGCCGTTATTTGGCTCGGTGAAAAATGCAAAAGGCGGCCCATCTCCTTTTGGTAACTCAGCGCTCTCCAAGATATTGAGACACAAAATTTCAGAAGCCAAGGGCCGAATCTAACCCGCTCAACGCTATCCGTGTTCAGTGGATAAAATAGCCTGTTCGCAAAATCCGTTTCGAACTGGTTAAGATGTCCCTCACATCGTTTGCACAAGAAGGGTAGCTTCGGGCCATCCTGAACACGCTTATTGGGTTCCTGTGTGTGCCGAAGGTATCCCTCGTGGGGGCCTTTAAGCCATCTAAACGCGAAGGCCGGGATGATGTGGCTATCTTGCAGCTCCTCAATTTGTTGACAAAGCCTACATGTCCCCAACATGACGAATTGACCTCCATAGTTCTTGACTCTTCGCAAACCGGACAAAAATCCCGCCCAAAAGACTGTTGTCGCGCCTTGCGTACGTAAGTTTTGGGACGCGCGCGAAATCACGCGGCAAGAGCCTACTCTGCAGGTTTGAACGCTATCTCGGTAGGCGCAAAAATCCCGGCGGCGGAAGGCCGCATTTCGATATGGCGCTTGTGGAACCGTGCGAGACTCGCGCGGTGCCCGATCGAAACAATCGTCGCGCCGAGGAGTTTTTTGCCGAGAATTTCGTAGATTCCGGCTTCCATCGCTTCGTCCATCGCCGACGTTGCTTCGTCGAGGAAGAGCCAATCGGGCTTGGCCAATATCGCGCGGGCAATGGCCAGGCGCTGCTGCTCGCCGCCGGAAAGCCTCTGTGACCAATTATCCTCGACATCGAGTTCGCTTGCGAGTTCGCCGAGTTTCGCGCCGTGCAGCGCCTCGAGGATCGCGGCGCCGTCGTAACGATCGGGGTTTGCGGGATAGGTCACGGCCGCGCGTAAGGTCCCGATCGGAATATAGGGCCGTTGCGGCAGCAGCAGAATGTTTGCGTCCGCGGGCAGAGTGATGGCGCCATCGGCATAAGGCCATATGCCGGAGATCGCCCGGAAAAAAGTCGACTTGCCGGAACCGGAAGGGCCAGTCAGAACCGCCGGCTCGGCGCCGGTAAGCCGCAGGCTCGCCCCTTCGACGATCACGCGGCCGTCCGGAAGCCGCAAATTTAAAGCCTCGATGTCGAGATTCTTCCGCGCGGGGTCCGCGCTCGCGGTTGGCGAAAAGCGCGGCGTCTTCGCGTTCTCGATCGCGAGGTCGAAAGACGTCAAACGGTCGAGCACCGCTTTGAATTCGGCGAGCGAAACATAGTAGGTGACAAAAAAGGTCAAGGCCTCGTTGACCCTGTCAAAGGCCCTTGCCGTCTGCGTCATAATCCCGAGGGTGATCTTGCCCGCGAAATAGAAAGGCGCGGCGACGACGAAGGGAATGATCGGGCTGAGCTGGCCATAGGACGCCGTGAATGCGGTCAGGTTTTTGCGGCAGAATATAATTTCGAAGTAGTTTTTGACGATCCGGCTAAACCGTGACGTGAGCGAGGCCTTTTCCGCCGATTCGCCGGAGAGCAGCGCGACTTGCTCGGCATATTCGCGCAATCTTGCGAGTGAAAAGCGGAAATCGGCTTCATAGCGCTGCCGCTCGAAGGAAAGCTTAACGAGCGGGCGCCCGATCAAATGGGTCACCAGCGTGCCGACGCCGGCATAGATCAAAGCAACCCAGAACAGGAATCCAGGCACCGCGATCGTCGTATAAGGCAGGGTGAAGTTCGCCGAAAGATCCCAAAGCAGGATCGCGAAGGAAACCAGCGAGCTCAAATTCGAGATAAGCAAAATCGAAAAGGAGTAAATGCCATAGCCGATCTGGCCGCCGTCGATGTAGCGGTTGATGTCCTCCGAGATGCGCTGATCCGGATTGTCGGCGGCGCCGCCGGCAAGCGACATTCGATAATGAGTGTGCACATCGAGCCAACGGTTGACATAATCGCCGGTGAGCCATCGCCGCCAGCGAATGATGAGGATCGATGTGACGACAAATTCGAGTACCGCCGACGCGACATAAAGAAATGCCCAGGGCGTGAAGACAGTGAAAAGTTGCGACCAGAAAGCGGCCTCGTCCTTGTTCTGAATGGCGTTGAACCAATCGCGGTTAAAGAACGACAGCCGCAGCAGCATGCCGACTTGCGTCTGATTGATGATGACAAGCAGGACGACCATGGCGATGGCTACTCGCCGCTCGCGCGCGGCGAACGCGGGAAAGGGCCAGACGCGGGCGCGGGTCGCATCATTGGCATCGAAATAGCGGTCGGCGATGCGGGTCATCGATCGCACGACCGGAATGAACGAGATCGCATAAACGAGGATGCCGAAGATCGCGACGGTAAGAGGCAGACTTTCGGGAAGTTCGTAATCTTGCAGCGAAGCCGGCCATAGTCCGGTTTGGGCGACAAGAAAGACGGCGCCGAAGATCACGGTTTCGGCCGCGAATATCGCCGCGAAGATTTGCAAGAAAGTCGAGATCGCCCGCGAGCGGTAGGTGGTGAAGGCGCAGAGAAACCCCGCCCCCGCCAGCAATAGTACAACGTGGTCTCCGGCCCTCAGGCCGGTGACGGTGGCGGCGGCCGAGAAGAGGCCCACGAAGACCGCAAGGAGAGGCATGGATTACCTTTTGTTATTGGAAACCTGCCAAAATATCCGCACATTCCTTATGACGGAGCAAGTTCCTTTTGAGGTGGTTGAACCCGGGGCGGCGCCGCGCCCCATGGCGGCCATTGGCGGATCGGGCCCAGATCCATGAAGGGGGACGTTTTGGCCTTTTGTTTGTCGCGCTTTATGACCGGAAAGCTTGTTTAGTCCAAGCTTCAGGTTCGATCGCCTTTAACCCGCCGCTGCTCGGCCGCAACGCCATTCACGAACGCGCAGAGGACCGGCGACGGTTTGAAGGTAAGAACACGGCGCGGCGTGATCGGCACTTCCACGCCGGTGCGCGGATTGCGGCCAATGCGTTCGCGTTTGGCGCGCACCAAAAAGAGGCCAAAGGAGCGCAGCTTCACTGTTTCGCCGCGCACTAGCGCGTCAGTTATCTCTTCGAGCGTCATTTCGAAAATTTGCTTGGCCTGGGCGCGCGAAAGGGCGGGACACGAAGCATAAACGGCGTCGAGGAGCTCCGCTCGCGTCGCGGTATTCCGGTTGGCGGCCGTGTCCGGCGGCGGCTCGGACGCTCGACGCATCTTGTGGATTCTCCCCCTTAAGCCGCTCTTGTTGATGGCGATCTTAGAGCATTTTGCGGGCCGGGGGAAACCGGTGCCGCAAGGCTTTGTAAAAAAATAATGCCCGGAGGCAACTTGCCGCCGCTACGGGTGGCCGACCGTCGCAACGAAAAGGCCCCGGAGTCCGGGGCCTTTCGCGCAAAATCTAAAGGCGGGAGCGCACAGGGCCCTAATAATCCATTCCACCCATTCCGCCCATTCCGCCACCGCCTGGCATGGCGGGTGACTCCTTCTTCGGCGCTTCCACGACGATCGCCTCGGTGGTGATGACGAGACCGGCAACGGAGGCCGCATCTTGCAGCGCCGTGCGCACGACCTTGGTCGGGTCGATGATGCCGAGCTTCACCAAATCCCCATACGCGCCGTTTTGGGCATCATACCCATGGGCATAGGACGCATTTTCGAGCAGCTTGCCGACGACGACCGCGCCGTCGTCGCCGGAATTGTCGACGATCTGCCTGGCCGGTGTCTGGATCGCTTTGCGGACGATGTCGATGCCGGTCTTCTGATCGGCGTTCTCGACCTTAAGGTTTTCGAGGGCCTTCATGGAACGCAGCAAAGCGACGCCGCCGCCCGGCAGCACGCCTTCCTCGACGGCCGCGCGCGTGGCGTTGAGCGCGTCGTCGACGAGGTCTTTCTTCTCCTTCACTTCGACTTCTGAGGCGCCGCCGACGCGGATCACCGCGACGCCGCCGGCGAGCTTGGCCAGACGCTCTTGAAGCTTTTCACGGTCGTAGTCCGATGTGGTGTCTTCGATCTGCGCCTTGATCTGGCCGATCCGCGCCTCGATGTCCTTCTTCTCGCCGGAACCGTCGATGATCGTGGTCGCCTCCTTGTCGATGCGAACCCGCTTGGCGCGGCCGAGCATCTGCAAGGTTACGTTTTCGAGCTTGATGCCGAGTTCTTCCGAGATCATCTGACCGGAGGTGAGGATCGAAATGTCTTCGAGCATGGCCTTGCGGCGGTCGCCGAAGCCCGGAGCCTTCACGGCCGCGACTTTTAGGCCGCCACGCAGCTTGTTGACCACGAGCGTGGCAAGCGCCTCGCCCTCGACGTCCTCGGCGATGATGACGAGCGGCTTGCCGGCCTGCACGACGGATTCGAGAACCGGCAGCAAGGCCTGCAACGAAGACAGTTTCTTTTCATGGACAAGAATGTAGGGATCTTCCAACTCGGCGAGCATCTTCTCGGCGTTGGTGATGAAATAGGGCGAGAGATAACCGCGGTCGAACTGCATGCCTTCGACGATATCGAGTTCGGTCTCGAGGCTCTTTGCCTCCTCGACCGTAATTACGCCCTCGTTGCCGACCTTCTGCATCGCATTCGCTATCATTTCGCCGATCGATTTATCGCCATTGGCCGAAATCGTGCCGACCTGGGCAATCTCGTCGTTCGACGTGACCTTTTTCGAATTGGTCTTGAGATCGGCGACGATGGCATTGACGGCAATGTCGATGCCGCGCTTGAGATCCATCGGGTTGAGGCCGGCCGCAACCGCCTTCGTGCCTTCCCTGACGATCGAGGCGGCGAGAAGGACTGCCGTGGTGGTTCCATCGCCGGCCGCGTCGTTTTGCTTGGAGGCGACTTCGCGCAGGAGCTGGGCGCCCAGATTCTCGAATCTATCGGCAACTTCGATCTCTTTCGCGACCGTCACGCCGTCCTTGGTAATCCGCGGCGCGCCGAAGGATTTCTCCATGACGACATTGCGGCCTTTCGGGCCAAGCGTGATCTTGACCGCGTTGTTGAGAATATCGACGCCGCGCAACATGCGGTCGCGGGCGTCGGACGAGAAACGGATCTCTTTGGCTGACATGTTCAAACTCCTGAACCGGGTTCTTTAAAAAAATTGGGCGAAGGGCTTTTGCCGGACTCAGGCGACGACGCCCAGGATGTCGCTCTCCTTCATGATGAGAAGATCTTGCCCGTCGATCTTGACTTCGGTGCCCGACCATTTGCCGAACAGAATCTTGTCGCCGGATTTGACATCGAGCGGTGTGAGTTTGCCGCTCTCATCGCGGCCGCCGGGCCCGACGGCGATGATCTCGCCTTCCTGGGGCTTCTCCTTGGCGGTATCGGGGATGATGATCCCGCCCTTGGTCTTTTCCTCGCCTTCGAGACGTCTGACCACGACGCGGTCGTGCAAAGGACGAAAGCTCATGTCTTTTGGTTCCCTTCTGCGCTGCTGGCGGCGCACCCATTGTCACGTGGGAGGCGTCTTGCCAAGCTTACGGCTGATATGCAACTGCGGCTTGCTAGCACTCATTGACGGCGAGTGCTAGCAGCGCACCTTGCAAGTAGGGGTATCGCCTTGACGTGTCAAGGTCCGTCTCGATGCGCTGTGGATCAGGCGCCCGTGCGAGCGTTCAGTTATTATTCCCTCGACGCCACCCAATGATGGCCGCGCGGGCAGCGGGCTCTATGGAATAAGGCAACGCCGCGGGCGCGCGCGTCACGGGAATAGAATACGACAAGACTTCAATATCTACTCGTTTTTTATAAGAGCCTCAACGGATGCCACGATGTGAGCCCGCGGCGCATTACTAAGAACAGCGTCCAGCAGAGCTTACATTGACGGTCGCAGTGCGTCTTCTACCAGCTTCGCCTCGGTAACTAAAAGCGGTCCATCGTCCCAACAATCCGCACACGTCGATTGACCGTCATTCACCGCTTCCCATGCTACGTCCGCAATGCACCGCAATTGTAACCGTACAATCCGTCTCGGAGAAGTTCCTCGATTCTGGCAGCCCGCTGCATCTCTAGCCTTCATCAACCGTTGCGCTCGCACTATGCCGGGATCGGGAAATCGCTCTTTTTGAACAATGAGACCAAGTGGATGTTGCGAGCCGCGAGAAGTGCCTCGGCAGCTCCTTCTTGCCGGTCCACGATCACCAACGCGCGCTTAACGACACAGCTTGGATGTTCTTGCAAGAGATTTTCAATTGCTGCTTTGATGGATCCGCCTTTGGTGGCGACATCATCGACAATTAAGACCTCGGACTGATCCAGAGGATAACCATCGATCACTTCCCGCGCGCCATGTTTTTTGGCCTCCTTGCGCACGAAGAAATGATGAATTTGGTACTGTTTCGCATGACCAAGCATCAAGACGGATTGTCCGATCGGGATCGCGCCTTGGACCGGCCCGCCGATGCAATGAATGCCATGACGCCGCATATATTCGAGCACGATCTCCGCGACGAGAGTTGCACCTTCGGGAAGCATTGTCGTTTGGCGCAACTGGAATAGGAAGTTACTGCTGCCACCCGACGCGAGAATGAAGTCGCCAGTTTGAAAAGATTTTTCGAAAACGATATCGTGTAACCGTCCCCACCGCGGATCGTCGCGGCGCAAAACCTCTTCGGCTGGAATCTGGGCATGTTTAGCTACCCCCATGCTCGCTGTCCCGCCAGCCGCAACCCCGAATCACGACATGCTGCTACAAATTACGATTCACTGAGCTATTTCTCCACAATATATCGCAAGAGCGCAACACTATCCACAAGTCGCGGGGGGCTGCATAAGTTGAGCCCCGCCCATGCCGGGTACGCTTCAGCCCAAACGCATCCCACTCTAGACAAAATTCCGCGAGGTATTCCGGCGATCTGAAGCAGCCCGCCGCCCTTCTTAAGGGTCCGCGCTAGGCGATGAGAAGATATTCATCGGCCTGCCGGGAGTTGGGGTGAGCAAGCATTCCGGCGATTTCGCTCGCCGGAACTGGCCGGCTGAACAGAAAGCCTTGCA
Source organism: Methylocella sp. (assembly GCA_050728695.1). Classification (GTDB taxonomy): domain Bacteria; phylum Pseudomonadota; class Alphaproteobacteria; order Rhizobiales; family Beijerinckiaceae; genus Methylocapsa. Next base: position 13,148 of record JBOHJV010000069.1, read on the forward strand.
TTTCCGTGCAGCCGGCTTCGCGCACCGAGGCGAGTTGCTCTTCTGTCTCGGCGCCTTCCGCCGTGGTGGGAATGCCGAGACTCGAGCCAAGATTGGTGATCGCCCGGACAATCGCCATGCAATCCCCGCTCTTGTCAAGCTCGGCAATGAAAGAGCGGTCGATCTTGATCTTGTCAAAGGGAAAGGAGCGCAGGTAGCTGAGGCTCGAATAGCCGGTGCCGAAATCATCCATCGCAATGCCGACGCCGAGCGCGCGCAAGCGGTGCAAGGTGGCGAGGTTGGTTTTGCTTTCCTCCAGAATAACGGATTCCGTGATCTCGAGTTCGAGCCGCGCCGCCGGCAGTCCCGTGCTTTCGAGCGTCGCGACAACCACCTGAAGAAAGTTGCCTTTCTTGAACTGAACCGGCGAAAGATTCACCGCGACTTTCAAATTGTCCGGCCATCGCACCGCTTCGGCGCAAGCTTGATGCAGCACCCATTCGCCAATCGGGACAATCAAGCCAGTCTCCTCGGCGAGTGGAATGAACTGCGCCGGAGCCAACAGGCCACGTAAGGGATGGTGCCAGCGAAGCAGCGCCTCGAAGCCGCAAATGACGCCGGTCTCGAGCGTGACGAGAGGCTGATAATAGACCTCGAATTCGCCGGCTCCGAGCGCGCTGCGCAAACCGAGTTCCAGCGTGCGGCGGGCTCGAAGAAGGGCGTCCATACCGGGCTCGAAAAAGCGGAAGGTGCGCCGGCCGTCTTCCTTGGCCTGGTAGAGCGCTATGTCGGCGCCCATCAGAAGTTGATCGGCGGTCTCGCCATCGGCTGGCGCAAGCGCGATGCCGACGCTGGCGCCGATCAAGGCCTGTTGACCTTCGATATCGAAAGGCTCGCTCAACAGCGTCACGATGCGTTCAGCCAAGGCGCCCGCCTCATTTGGTCCGGCGAGCCCCAATTGCAGGACCGCGAATTCGTCGCCGCCAAAGCGGGCGGCCATGTCGCAGTCGCGCAAGCACGTGCGCAGACGCTCCGCCACCGCTACCAAAAGCTTGTCGCCGGCGGGGTGCCCCAAGGTGTCGTTGACGTTCTTGAATTTGTCGAGATCGAGACAAAGAACGGAGAGGATTTCCGCGTACCGGCGCACGCGCAAGAGCGCTTCGTCCAGGCGCTCATGAAACAACACCCGGTTTGGCAAGCCGGTCAGCGCGTCATGGTGCGCCATATGAGCCATGCGTGCTTCGACCTTGCGCTGTTCGGTCACGTCCATGACCGCCACAAGCTGCGCGGGCCAGCTGCCAAACATGGTGTGGCGCCAATAGGTGAGGACGTCGATTTCGGTCCCATCCGCCTTGACATGTTGCCAAACGCGGCTGGGACTTCCGTCCGCGGCGGATTTGTTTCGAATCGCACGCTTGACCGTGTCCCTGTCGCGTTGCGGCACGATGTCGAGCAAGGTCAATTCCAAGAACGATTCTTTATCATAACCGTAAAGATCGATCGCCGCGTCGTTCACGGCCAGGAATTTCAGGGTTTCTGGGTTGAAGAGCCACAGCGGACCCGGATTGTCCTCGAAGACCAATTTGAGCGATTCTTCTGCCTCATAAGCCTCGGTCACATCCCTGTATGTCCCGATCCAGCGGACCGCCGCGCCGTGTTGATCCAAAACCAATTCGGATTCGTGATGAACCCATCTCACCGCACCGCCAGGCTGGACAATGCGAAACCGGAGGTCGACGCGGTGCGTGTCGGAAAGCCGCCGCCGCGGGCCGGCTTGGCGCGCGGGTCCCTGCGTTTCGCACGCGGCGCGATCGTCGGGATGAATGAGATCGAGGAAAGCTTCCCCCACGGGTGCGGGCAGATTCGGATTGAGACCGAAGATCCGGTAGGCTTCGACGGACCATGCGATGGCGCCAGTTTGCAAATCCAGTTCGACGCTGCCGGTATGGGCGATCCGCAGAGCGCGCGTCAAATGGTCCACGCTGCTCCGGATCCGCTCCTCCAAATAATTATCCAGGATTAGACCCAATAGGCCGAGCGCGGCGATGAGAGCCGCTACCGTACCGACCGCGAGGGCGAGGATGGTTGGGGCGACGAAATGGCCGGGCACCGTGATAAGTGGATCGAGCACAGGAGCGAGGGCCGCCATGGGCGTGAAATGAAGTCCCACAATCGCCAGGACGAGCAGCAACACGGCCATGAGACGGCCCAGCGAAGCCGGCCCCCGTGTCGAGACACGGATCGCAATGGCGGCGGCGGTCGTGATGGTGGCAACAGACGCCAGGATGTAGCCGGCGTCCCCGTACTGTGGCGCCTGCAGCGCGGCCATTCCAATATAGTGCATCGCGGCGATGCCCGCCCCGATCATGGCTCCGCCTAGCATGGGAGCCGCATACCGCTGCGCGATAAACATCCCGAGCCAGACGGCTCCTAGCGTGGCCACGAACGATAGTGCGGTCAGACCGGCATCATAACTTATGGGAGAATCCGGCTCATAGGCCAACTCGGCAATGAAATGGATCGCCCACACGCCCGCGCCGAAAACCGTGGCCGCCGCGAACAACCATGAATGGGGGCGGCCTCTTTTCGCGTCATTGGCGCGAATGAAAAGATTCATGGATGTCAAGCAAGCGGCAATGCAAATCAATCCGGCGACGAAGACGAGCCGGAGATCATGTTGTCCGATTAAGAAATCAAATACGCGCGGCATCGTGCATCCTTCCGCGCCGCGGATTTTAATTCCGGCTCCGGATTCGGGGAATTGTTTAGACAATGGGTCGAGCGAGCCGCCGGCATCCCGGCGCTTCTTGCCTGTTCTCCCCACAAATGTCTCACACGGCTGTTGCGTTTTGCTAATGCGGAATGGGCAAGTTTTAACTTGTTTGGGTGCGCACCGGCAATTCCCGCATGATTTCTGCCTGCCGGCGATGGGTTTGGCTTTCGCCCCAATTTCCGCCACCTGCTTCCAGCAAAATCCGTTGCGGTTCGAATCAAAGGACTTCGCCAGATTCAGCTTTGCCTGTTGCCGCGCGCTTCGCTCGATCACCCTTGCGGGGGCTCCGCGCGGCATTGCTCGCGGCGCGAAAATCGGGCAAAAAGCCGCTCTGCCGCCGCTTTTTGTGGTTTTCCACCCGGCTTCGCGGGCATTGCATCCATGCTGCCTCCCTTGCGCATCGGC
>JBOHJV010000070.1:0-16246 GCA_050728695.1 Methylocella sp.
TTCGGTCGATTGAAGGACTTTAGGCGAATCGCCACGCGTTACGACAGGCTGGCGCGTAACTTCCTGGCCTCTGTTTGCATCGCCGCCGCACTTGTTTGGTGGATTTAATGAGTCTGGACCCTAGTCTTTTTCGCGAAATCCGCTTGTGTGGCGGGCATCGCCACCGTCGCCGGCTTTGTCTCGCGGCGGATCCTGTTTCGCATTTTGTGAGTGGTGACATTGCCCGCGGGATCTTCCCGCCATCGAAACGTATGCTTGGCCGCATGTGATGACTATACCTATATCGTCACCCACGATTGGGGGGCGCGTGCGCCAAAAAATTGCATCAATCTCGGCGAGGGCCTCGAGAGGCCAAATTGATTGGCTCGGTCACAGAGCCGAAGCAAGGGAGCGTGCACCATGAAAAGAAGCGCTATTTCCATACCTTCGCCATTGAAGACACTGAGATTTCCGGTCGTGGGGCTCGCGCTCGTCTGTTTCCTCGATGGCCCCCCTCGGCAAGCGTGGGCACAAACCGCCAAGAGCGATGATCGCGCCCAAACTCGGGCGTGGGCGCCGGCCGCGATCGAACACGCGCAGAAAATGCGCGTTTTCAGAGATTCCGACCGCGGGTCACAGCCGACGCCACCTATTATTCCGAGGTTTGAAACTGACGATGATCCCAGCGGGCAGATCGCCACTTTCCAGCCGGGCGGCCCCACTTTTACGTCAACAAATGCGTTCTTCCAGAACTTAGGGACCAACGGACGCACCTGTTTCACTTGTCATCAGCCGAAGACTGGGTGGACAATCAGCGCGGCCGGAGTTCAGGCCCGATTCAAGGCCAGCCATGGCGCCGATCCTATCTTTCGTCTGGTCGACGGCGCCACTTGTCCGACCGACGATGTCTCTAACCTCGCGGCCAAGCGCGAGGCCTATAAACTACTGATCGATAAAGGTCTAATCCGGATCGGCTTGCCACTGCCAGCGGCGGAGATTTTGCAGTTCGAAGTCGTGTTGAAGAAAGTGGTCGATCCTTATCATTGCACAACAAACCCAACGACCGGGCTGACAAGCCCATCGACCGGGATAATGTCCATGTACCGGCGGCCACTTCCCTCAACCAATCTTGGATTCTTGTCCACGATCATGGCAGATGGACGCGAACCCGACCTTGAAAGCCAGGCCATCGACGCCACTCTCGGCCATGCGCAAGGCAACCCCGACACCCCTCTCACGGTGGAACAGCAACGGCAGATCGTCGATTTCGAGACCGGCATTTTCACCGCGCAAAACTTCGATAAGGAGGCCGGCAATCTGCATGCCTTTTACGCGACCGGCGGTCCCAAAGCACTCTCTCAGCAGCTCACGAAATTCTTCATCGGCGTGAATGATCCTTTTGATCCCAAACTACGTAAAGGCATGCCTTTCGACAAAAATATCTTCGACCTCTATAAATATTGGCAAAACCTCCGTGGCGAGAACGATAAAACGGAAGATCGTGAATCGGTCGCGCGCGGCGAGGTGGTGTTCAACACCACACCGATCAAGATCACAGGAGTGGCGGGTATAAACGATGTGTTGAACGTGAAGAGTTTCAATGGAGTTTGCGGCACCTGCCACGACGCGCCCAATGTCGGCGATCATTCGATCAAGGCGCCCCTGAACATCGGCATTGCCGATGCCGGAGAAAACAAGCCTCCGGCGCTCGACATTTCCGGATTGCCGGTCTTCACCCTCAAATGCACTAAAGGTCCGCTCGCGGGACAGACTTTTGTGGTCACCGATCCGGGCCGCGCATTGATCTCGGGAAACTGCGCCGACATCGGCAAGGTCAAGGGCCCCATTCTGCGGGGACTCGCCGCACGAGCACCCTATTTCCACAACGGCTCGGCGGCCACCCTGCTCGACGCGGTGAATTTTTATGACCAGCGCTTCAACATTGGCTTTACGGATCAACAGAGGGAGGACCTGGTCAATTTCCTTAAGACACTTTAATACTAGCGGCATTGACCTCTGACCAAGCTCGCTTTCGCTAACTCGGGCTGGCGTGATTCTCCGCGGCACCGCAATGGTTCGCGGAGAGTCTGATGCCGAACGCTTTGACTATCGAGCGCGAGGAATATACGTCCGCGGAGCTTCGCGAGGCGGCAGCACGCAGCAGTGGCGCCGGTGGAACACGGTCGATGTTATAGTTAAGGCGCGGCCCAAGGATGGTCTCTTCGCTATTTCGTCTTATGCCCCGCGAGGCAGCAAGCCCACGAGAACAATTCGAAGCTTCCTCTACGGGAGCGGGCGTCCTTGCCCGTGGTTTCGGGCGTCGCCCCTCGCCTCGGGAAGCGCGGCATGCTCTCTGACGCATTCTTGAGCCGCGCGGCGGATCTCGTCGCAGCCTGCCGCGCGGCGGAAATTACCGTGGCGACCGTCGAGTCGTGCACAGGCGGCCTCTTGGCGGCCTCGATCACCGCCATACCTGGCTCGTCCGATGTTTTCGAGCGCGGCTTCGTCACCTACTCCAATGCCGCGAAAATCGAATGTCTTGGGGTCTCGCCGCGGATTTTGGAAATTTTCGGCGCGGTCAGCGCGGAGGCCGCGCGGGCCATGGTGGCAGGCGCCATCGCTCGTTCCGCGGCCGGCATCGCGGTTTCGATCACCGGCATCGCGGGGCCGGCCGGCGGGTCGCCCGAAAAGCCCGTCGGCCTCGTGCATTTTGGCCTCGCACGCCGAGGCGGCGCTATCGTCGCCGTCGAAAAGCGCTTCGGCGACCTTGGCCGCGACGGCGTGCGTTCTGGCGCGGTCGCCATGGCGATCGAGCTGCTCCTCGAAGCGGTTTGTTGAAGCGCGGGCGCAAGAAGAATTTTCGGTTGCCCCTTTAACGTCAGGAAGCCTTGCCATAGACGATATCCGCGCGACGTTCGAACGCATCGGCGAATTTTCGAAACGCGGCGTCGAAAATTCCGCCCATGATAAGACCCAGCGCGCGGCTCTTGAACTCATAGGCGATGTGAAACTCGACCAGGCAAGCCCTTCCATCGTCGCGATCATGAAATGTCCAGTGGTTTTCGAGATGCTTGAACGGTCCATCGATATATTCGACGAGAATTTTGGACACTGAGCGCTCGCAGGTGACACGGCTGGTGAAGGTTTCGCGGATTGCCTTGTAGCCCACCTCCATATCGGCGATGAGCGTTAGCGTCCCATTGTTTTCGTCGCGCCGGCGCACCCGCAAAGCGCGGCAAAGCGGTACGAATCGCGGATAGGATTCGATGTCGGCGACGAGCTCGAACATTTCAGGTGCGCCGTGGCGGACCAGGCGGGTGGTATGGAACAAAGGCATGCCCGCTCACAACTCGGGATTTGGAAAAAAGTGATGTCGCGCGGCCAAAGGCTGCTTCGGTTGGAGCCGGAATTGCGTTAGCTGTAACGTCTCAAGAGGTTGTTGGTTCGGCGCCGTGAGGTTTGCGAGTATTGTCACATAACCACAACGTCCGCAGCAACTATATGATCCTGCACAAGAATTTTCGGCTAACATGGCATAATCTACGCGCTATTGTAAAGCGCTGGAAAGCGCGCGGGACGCCGCGCCCTATCGCCAGCGATGTAGCTGTCTTGCCCGCCTGCATCTACAAATGGCTGCGGCGGCTTACGGCGCACGGGGAGTGGGGTTGCGTGACCATCCCCGCTATGAGAACGCAACCTTTGGTGAGACGATGAGTTGGCGGAAATGGATTAACTTGGTTTTATCAAAGCCTGCTTGAATAAAGATTTTTCGACCCGACTTCACTGCGGAAATTTTCGCGGATATTATCCACGCGCTTGAAATTAATGCTGTGTCGTCGAAGAGAGTGGATCGCTGATCGCATGACAAAAGCAATCGTCGGCATCATTGGCGGATCGGGCGTCTATGAACTGCCGGGCCTCGAAGACATCCGGGAGGAATGGATCGAAACACCCTGGGGCGAGCCCTCGGACAATCTTCGCTTCGGCCGGATCGGGACGGCCCAAGCCGTATTCCTGCCCCGCCACGGGCGCGGCCACAAATTGTCGCCATCGGGCATCAATTATCGCGCCAATATCGACGCGCTGAAGCGCGCCGGCGTGACCGACATCGTTTCGGTTTCCGCCTGCGGCTCGTTCAAGCCGGACATTTATCCGGGGCTTTTCGTGCTCGTCGATCAGTTTATCGATAGAACGTTCGCGCGGCAAAACTCGTTTTTCGGCAATGGCTGCGTCGCCCATGTCTCGATGGCACACCCGGTGGCGCCTTTGCTGCGCAACAGAATCGTGGTGGCGGCGGCGGCCGAAGACATCGCTTTCGTCAACGGCGGGACTTACGTCTGTATCGAAGGCCCGCAATTTTCCTCGCTCGCCGAATCGCTCTCCTACAAGGCCGCTGGCTTCGATGTCATCGGCATGACCGCGATGCCCGAAGCCAAACTCGCCCGCGAGGCGGAGATGTCCTACGCGACGATCGCGATGGCCACCGATTTCGATTGCTGGCATCCAAAGCATGATCATGTCGATGTCGCCGCGATCATCAAAGTGATGCAAGCCAATGCCGGGAACGCGGCGAAACTTCTGGCCCGGCTGCTGCGTGATTTTCCAGCCGAGCACGAACCCTGTCCGATTGGTTCCGACCGCGCGCTCGACCATGCCTTGCTGACCCCGCCCGCGTCCCGCGATCGGGACCTGGTGAAGAAGCTGGAGGCGATCATGCAAAGGATCAATCGTTCATGACACTCGACCTCAAGGACACGATCCGCACGATTCCCAATTACCCGAAGCAGGGCGTCATGTTCCGGGACATAACGACGCTTCTCGGCGACGCCCGGGCGTTTCGCCGCGCGATCGACGAAATGGTGCAGCCCTTTGCCGGAACCAAGATCGACAAGGTCGCCGGCATCGAAGCGCGCGGGTTTATCCTGGGCGGCGCCGTCGCGTACCAACTCTCGGCCGGCTTCGTGCCGATCCGCAAGAAAGGCAAGCTGCCGCACGCCAAGGTGTCGATCGCCTATTCGCTCGAATATGGGTTCGACGAGATCGAAGTGCATGAGGACGCCGTGGCGCCCGGCGAAAGGGTGATCCTCGTCGACGATCTCATCGCGACCGGCGGCACGGCGGAGGGCGCGGTCGGGCTTTTAAAAAAAATTGGCGCCGATCTGGTGGCGGCCTCTTTCGTGATCGATCTGCCAGATCTCGGCGGCGCCAGGAAGATCAAAGCCATGGGCGTGCCGGTCAGAACGCTGATGTCTTTTGGTGGACATTAGGCGTCGGGCGATGACGTTTGGGTCATCCGGCGCGATCTCCGGCGCTGTCCTTGTTAAAAGCCAGGCCGCAGGCGGGATGATGCGCCGACCGTGGGTCGGTCACTTCGGCGCCAGCAATACGCCCCACATAAAGTCGAATTGCAGCGATCCGGCTAGCACGCCGGGGATCGGATTGCCGGTCGGATTAAAGGGAAGCATCGCCGTCACGCTGGCTGTCGGCTGGCCGCTCGATCCGAAGGACGCGTAGGCATGGCACGCGATGCAGGACGAAGCCGATATGGTACCATTTCCCGTGATCCCCTCGATGACCGAGTTGCCAAGCACATAGGGCGTCCCATCGGCCGCGGTATAGTCCACCTCGGTTGACTTCAGGCAATAATTTTCCCAGACCGGCGAAAGATTTGCGTTCTTCATCAAGGCCTTCAGGGGCTCCGTCTTGGGGCAGGCGCCATATTGCGTGTTCGCCGCCTTCCTATTCGGCAAGACGGCCGGAATCTCAGCGCCGAAGCTGTCGAAACAGCCAATGCTGTCGCAGCGGCCCGGATTCATTTGATGCTCGAAAGTTCCCCAGACCCAGTTCGGGTTCTGCCGGCTGCTGACATGCAGAGAAACGAGGGCATATTCGACGGAACCTGCGGTGGTCGTGTGGTAGAGCTTTTCGATGTTACCTACATTGCTCAGTTGGGGGATCCATTGCAACAGCGTCGGAACGGGGACCCAGTCGCCTTTGATCGAGACGGATTCCGGCGGCATTGCGACTTTGAAGGATTTCGCGAAGGCGGCGGCCAGTCCCGCTTGAGTATTCAGATGGTTGTCCTTGATATAAGTGAATAGCTCGAGATTTCGCTTCGTCTCCTCGGCGATGCAGGGCGTCGGCGTGCCGCTGGCCGGAAACCCGCCAATCGCGGCGTTTCCAGGTGGATTGCAGGGGACGTCGATAGGGCCGGTATGCTGCGTAATCAACGATTTGAGCGCGCTCGCATCCAGTTTCTTCATTGCTGCGAGCACGCTCGCATGCAGTCTCCTTGGCTCGTCGGGGCCAGGCCAATGAGGCTTGGCCGAAAAAGTATCCTCATCCGATGCCCAGGTTTCGAACACGACCGGCGAGGGCTTCGACTCGGACGCCGGCGCCGCGAATTCAGTGAACAGGCGCCAGATGAAGGCGTCGGAGTTTTCGTGCGTCCCGTCAACGGCTCCCGCTTGCGCCGGGACGGCGACGACAACAGTGCCTTGAGCCGAGGCCGTTGCCGATCCCAGCAAGGCAAGAGTTAGCCAGGCGATGACCGCGGAAGCGGAATTGTTCATGACATTTCCCCGCGTAACGATTGTGGCGCCAGTCCCCTGTCAGCGCGGTCAGTGAGCCGCTTCCCATGCCGGTCGCAGAAGCCGGCTATTGGCTGAAAGAGTTGATGAGCAACTTCCTCGAGCGGTGGTTAGCCGCTGGCACGGCAAAAACTCGACCATGTTGAGAGCAACTCATCGCATAATCGGTTTCGAAATTCAACCTTCCCTGGCGATGCGGCGGACACCGACCCACCGCTAGCGCGCGCCTTATTGGCGCATCTTGGCGTCATTTTCGCGAGGTTTTGGCGAAACCCGCGCCATTTGCTTGCATCAAGCGTTCAAGCTCGGCCAAAAAACGCTCGGCGGCGAGTCCCGGCGCCCAGGGTTCCCAGGCTTTGCCGCCATAGACATCGAGCAAGGGATCGGCTGCAAGCGCGTTGAAGGGAATTAGCAAGGTATTGCGGACTTCGCCCTGCGTCCAGCCAACAACATGAACGGCCTCGGAGGCGGCGGCGACGCGGTCGGCTGCCTTATGGGCCTTTCTATCCGCGGGCGTCCAGGGCGGCAAACCATAGCGGATGGCGACGGCGTTTTCCAACCGCGCGGTCAGCGTGCGATAGGCCTCGCCAAGGAACGGCTTTACGACGGAAATGCAATCGAAGCCAAGCAGGCCTTCGTCGGCGTCATGCAGCAATTCGCGCAGCTCCGCCCGGGCATTCGAGGCGCCTTGAAAGTGGCGCCGGTGCAAGGCGAGAACCAGCAGCGAGTGCTGCGCCACCGGCAGCGGCAAGGGCCATGCGGAGTGGCCGCCCCAACGGTAGGTCCGGGCAAGGCCCAAGGCGAGGTCCTTGTCCTCCCAATCGAACGGCGTCGGGTTCAAGAGATCGAGCCGTTTGCCGGAAGGCAGGCGGACCCATGCGCGGGCGTCGTTCATCGCGACGCGCATTCGGCATGCCGCCAGCAGGTGACGAGGTGGTCGTTCACCATGCCGGTCGCTTGACAAAAGGCATAAACGACGGTGGGGCCGCAAAATCGGAAGCCACGTCGCTTCAAATCCTTGGCTATCTTCATCGAGAGCGGGGTTTGCGCCGGGATTTCGGTCACGTCGCGATAATTGTTCTGGATCGTCCGGCCGTCGACAAAGCCCCAAAGGTAACTTGAAAAGCCTTCGCCCTCCTGAATTTTTAGCCACGCGCGGGCGGATCTAACGGTGCCTTCGATTTTCGCGCGATTGCGGATAATGCCTTTGTCCTGCATGATAGTCTCAATCCTCGCGCGGTCGTAACGCGCAATCTTTTCCGGGTCGAATTGATCGAACCCCGTGCGGAAAGCCTCGCGCTTGCGCAGGATCGTGATCCACGACAGCCCCGCCTGGAACCCATCGAGCATCAGCTTTTCATAAAGCGCCCGGCTGTCGCGCTCCGGCACGCCCCATTCCTCGTCGTGATAGGCAAGGTAGAGAGGGTCGTCGCCGGGCCATGGGCAGCGCGATTTGGCGTCGGGGCGTGACGCCGGCAAATTCAAAGGAGGGTGTTCCCGCATGACTGACCCCTCAGCCTGGCAAAATAATATCGACTGCCACATCCCCGGCCTTCAGCGCAACACCCGCGGCCCGCGCATCTTCCAGCCGGTCGAGCCGGACCATCGCGAGCCCCTCGACGCCGGCCTTCGAGCCGACCTGGCCGATGTTCGTTTCACGTGCCGTTATTTGCGTGCCTTGCGCCGGAGCCGGACCGTCGAAATGGATTCTTGCGATACGCTTGCGCGCCGAATTGCGGTAATGAACGCGGGCGACAACTTCTTGGCCGACATAGCAGCCCTTCTTGAAATCGACGCCGTTCATCAAGTCGAGGTTCATGTCATGAACGAATGCGTCGCCATGGACAAAATCGACACCGCCTTTCGGCACGCCTTGCGCGATGCGGTGCGCCTCGTAGCGCGACACATCCGCGCAATAGAACTTTGCCAAGGCTTCGCGCGGCGCGATAACGCGCAGGCCCATATGAGGCGTCCGCGTGTCGCGGTAGATCAAGCCCTGAAGCCCCGGCGCCGCGCCGCCGCCAACAATCGCCGCGACGGCATATTCATTTGATTTATCCTCGATCACGATTTTCGCCCGCATCTTGTGCAAATTCAGCCGCTTGACGAGATCAGCCGTCTGCTCGCCATTGCAATCGATCAGGTAGCCCGCGCCTTGTCCCTCCGGCAGCGGAACGACGAAGAAATCGAACAGCAATTTGCCTTGCGGCGTCAAAAGCCCGGAATAGCGCCCTTCCCGTTTTGGAATATCAAGCACGCTATTTGTGATGAGCCTTTGGAGAAAACCCGTCGCCTCAGTGCCCGCCACTTCGATGACGCCGCGATCGTCCAGGTGACATACCAGCTCGTCCATCCAAATCCTCGACTTTCACTCTTCCGATTTGTAGATAATCCGCCAATGACGAGACGCAAGTTGCTTTTGCTTAGCAGTGGATGAGCCGGTGCCGCAAAATTTCGACATGATCTTGAAGGGCGGCATCGTCGCCGATCATAACGGGGAAAGCGCGCGCGACATCGGAATTGTGGGCGGGAAAATCGCTGAAACCGGCGATCTCTTCCATGCCGGCGCGGGCGAGACAATCGACGCCACCGGTCTCCATATTTTGCCGGGCGTGATCGACACTCAGGTGCATTTCCGCGAGCCCGGCGCCACCCATAAGGAAGATCTGGAGACCGGTTCTCGCGCGGCGGTCCTCGGCGGAGTGACGGCCGTTTTCGAAATGCCTAACACCGATCCTCCGACCACAAGCACCGCCGCGCTCGCCGATAAAATGGCGCGGGCGGAAGGCCGCATGCATTGCGACTACGCGTTTTGGGTTGGCGGCACGACGGATAATTGGCGCGATATTCCAGAGCTCGAACGCCTGCCGGGCGCCGCTGGCATCAAGGTGTTCATGGGGTCTTCGACCGGTTCGCTCCTCGTAGCCGACGATGCCGGGATCGCCGCCATCCTAAGCCAGACGCGGCGGCGCGCGGCGTTCCACAGCGAGGATGAGTTTCGCCTCAACGCGCGCAAGGATTTGCGTGTCCCAAACGATCCCTCTTCGCACCCGATTTGGCGCGACGCGACCGTGGCGCTGCGTTCGACCGAACGCCTCCTGCGCATCGCGCGGGAAAAGCGCGCCTTGATCCATTTGCTGCACGTGTCTTGCGGCGGGGAAATGGATTTGCTGGCCGCGCACAGGGACATTGCGAGCGTCGAGGTGACGCCGCATCATTTGACCTTTCGCGCGGAGGAATACGCGCGGCTTGGCACGAAATTGCAGATGAATCCGCCGATCCGCGATGCGAGTCAGTGCGAACGCCTCTGGTTTGGGGTGGCGCAAGGCATCGCCGATATTTTGGGGTCCGATCATGCGCCGCACACGCTTGAGGAAAAAGCAAAACCCTATCCGCAAAGCCCGTCCGGCATGACCGGCGTGCAAACCCTTGTCCCGGTCATGCTCGATCATGTGAACAAGGGGCGCCTTAGCCTCATGCGCCTCATCGACATGACGAGCGCCGGTCCCGCGCGGCTTTTTGGGATTGCCGGCAAGGGGCGGATCGCCGTGGGCTATGACGCCGATTTCACGATCGTCGATATGAAGCGGCGCGAAAAAATTGAAAACCGGTGGATCGCCTCGCGCTGCGGCTGGACGCCTTATGACGGCAAGGACGTGCAAGGCTGGCCCGTCGGCGTCATTATTCGCGGCCGGCGCGTGATGTGGGAAGGGGAACTCGTGAATGCTGGGCAAGGCAAGCCCGTATGTTTCCTCCAGGCTTTGTAGCATCGCCACCAGCCATTGCAGCGCTCAATTCCTGGCAACGAGTTGCTTCCGATCGAGAAGCCAGTGGTAAGGCAACAATTGCCTCAAGGTCACGACCGTTCCCCCAGAAAGCAGGATACGGGTATCGACATTCGCAGGATCGACCTGGCAAATCAGTTCACGACATCGCCCGCAAGGTGGCAGCACCGTTCCGTCCGAATTCACGGCGACGATGGTATGAATATGGCTTTCCCCATGAGTAATCATGCTGGCGACTGCAGCGTGCTCGGCACAGAATCCGATACCACACGCAACATCAATACAGACTCCTACGTGGATAACACCAGTCCCAGGCACTGGCGACTCCAGAGACTTCGACGGTTGGTGAAAGCCTCCTTGGGTTGAGCACGGCCGTCGCCCGAGATATAAGGTCGGAGTCAGAAAGGGCTGGCGCCATGGTCTTGTGATCTCCGAGTTCTCTTAAACCCACAAGAATGGGGCGCCATCTGGGGATGCGACCTTACAGCGTCTTCAAGAATCCGGCGAAACGCATAACGCCTTCGGGCCAGGGGCCGTGTCCGCTTTCGCTGTTGATGTGGCCCGAAAATCCCGCGTCGAGCAGCTCCGCGCCAAGCGCGCGCGCCAATTCCTCGCTTTCGGCAAAGGAGGAATAAGGATCGTCCCGGCTCGCAATCATGAGGGCAGGGAAAGAAAGCGGTTTTCCAGGAAGAGTGAGGAACGCGGGGTCGAGCGTGTCCATTTTCGCAAGAGCCTTGCCCGAGGGCGGGGCGACGAGAAAGCCGCCCTTGATCTTGCCGCCGCTTTCTCCTTTTGCCAGAAGCGGCGCGGCGTGCACGGCCGCGAGCACGCCGTGACTATGGGCGACAAGGATGACCGGGCGCGCCGCACGCTCCACTTCCTCGACGATGCGGGCCCGCCATGCGGCAAGCTTGGGATGCTCCCAGTCGGCTTGAACGACGCGCCGCACCGCCGGGATTTTGGCCTCCCAGCGGCTCTGCCAATGGTCAGGCCCCGAGCCGCCGAGCCCCGGTATGACGAGAATGTCGGCTTCGGATGCGCGCATCGAATAAAGCTCGCGGTCGTCGTTCAGGCGGCGCCGTGCCTAGGTTCTTTTGCGCAAGCTGTCGGGTGAGAACGCCGAGGAATTGGCGTCTCAGGTCCATTTTCCGCGCCGATAGACACGGCGACCGTCAGCTCTCGCCAAAGACGCGTTTGAATATAAAATCGATATTCTTCAAATGATACCCGAGATCAAAGAGTTCTTCTAGCTCGGCATCGCTTAGCGCCTTGCGCACGTCCTTGTCGCTTTTCAAGAGCGTCAAAAAATCCCCTTCGCCACGCCAAACCGGCATCGCGTTGCGCTGGACCAAGCCATAAGCCTCCTCGCGGCTCACGCCTTTTTGGGTGAGCGCGAGCAGAACCCGCTGCGAATGAACGAGGCCGCCGAGGCGATCCAGATTTTTTTTCATATTGCCAGGATAGACAATGAGCGTGTCAATTATTTGGGTAAGCCGGACAAGCGCGAAATCGAGTGCGATCGTCGCGTCCGGCGCGATCATCCGCTCGACAGACGAATGCGAAATATCGCGCTCGTGCCAAAGCGCGACGTTCTCCATGGCCGGCGTCGCCATGCCGCGCACGAGCCGGGCGAGCCCCGTCACGTTTTCGCTCAAAACCGGATTGCGCTTGTGCGGCATGGCGGACGAGCCCTTCTGGCCTTCCGAAAAAAACTCTTCCGCCTCCAACACTTCCGTCCGCTGCAAATGCCTGATCTCGGTTGCCAGCCGCTCCAACGAGGACGCAATGACGGCAAGCGTCGCAAAGAACATGGCGTGGCGATCGCGCGGAATGATTTGCGTCGAGGCGGGCTCGACCGCAAGTCCGAGTTTTGCCGCGACATAGGCTTCGACGCGCGGATCGATATTGGCATAAGTGCCGACGGCGCCGGAAATCGCGCAAGTCGCGATTTCTTTCCTTGCACTCACCAAACGCTCGCGGGTGCGAAAAAATTCGGCATAGGCTTGCGCGAGTTTTAGCCCAAAAGTCATGGGCTCGGCGTGGATGCCATGCGAGCGGCCGATCATCGGCGTAAACTTGTGCTCGAAGGCGCGGCGCTTTAAGGCGGCAAGCAAGGCGTCGATATCGGCCAATAGAATGTCCGAGGCCCGCGCGAGCTGCACGGCCAGACAAGTGTCGAGCACGTCGGAAGAGGTCATGCCTTGATGCACGAAGCGCGACTCTGGCCCGATGAATTCGGCGAGATGAGTCAAAAAGGCGACAACGTCGTGATGCGTGACCTTTTCGATCGTGTCGATCCGCGCCGCGTCGAACGTCACATGGCCGGCTTTTTCCCAGATCGCCTTGGCGGCCTCCTTCGGGACGACGCCGATTTCGGCCAGCGCTTCGCAGGCATGCGCCTCGATCTCGAACCAGATGCGAAACCGCGTTTGCGCCTCCCATATGGCGGACATCTCAGGCCGGGAATAGCGCGGGATCATTTGGGGAACTCTGTGTCAAAGGCGCGTGCGGTGTGGCACGGCGCCGGCGTGTTTGTCTCGCGCTAACACGGGAGAGCCGGATAAGTCCATTGGCGCGCCAATGCGATTTATCCCCCTTCAAATTTGCCGCGCCAGCTCGGTAGCGCATCAGGAAAGGGCAGGGGCGTCGCCTCATAAACCGCGCGGGCGATGGCGCGGGCGAGGCAATCGGCGGCACAGTGGCCGATTTCGGTTTTGTCGCGAAGGGTTGGAATGTGTCGCACCGTTCCGGTCGCGGCGGCAAACACCGTGTCGCCATCCATTGGGGCATGCGAAGGGCGCAACGCCCGCGCCATGCCATCATGGGCCATGACGGCAAGACGCTTCGCCTCCGGTTTATTCAGCGCCGCGTCGGTCGCGACAATGGCGATGGTGGTGTTTTCCGTGGCATCTCCCTTGATGCGAAAGTCGAGCGCGTCCGCCTTCCAGGGCGCGGGCCAGCCAAGGCCGCCAAATTCGGCATTCTTTTCAAAAGGAGCGGCCCAGAAATGCGGGCCTTCGGCGATGGTCGCGCGCCCAACCGCGTTGACCGCGACAAGGGCGCCGACGCGAAACCCGCTCGATGTCGCGTCACTCGCCGAACCGAGGCCTCCTTTGAGATTTTCGGTCGTGGCGCCAAAGCCCGCGCCGACGCTGCCAAGCGCGAATTCAACCCCCGCCTCGGCTGCGGCCTTGTAGCCTAAATGCCAATAGACCGGCTCGCGCCCAAAGCCTTTGTCGCCGCCATTCAAGAGATCGAAAAGAACCGCGCCCGGCACGATCGGCACTTTAATGTCGCGCACGGCGTAGCCGCGGCCGCTCTCGCGGAGATAGGCCGCGACTCCGCCCATCGAATCGAGGCCATAAACGGAGCCGCCCGAAAGGACCAAGGCATCGACCCGCTCGACGGTCATCGAAGGTTCGAGCAAGCCGGAGTCGCGCAGCCCCGGCGCGCCGCCGTGAACGGCGATCGAGGCGATGGCGGGAGCATCGAAGATCAGCGCGGTGACGCCAGAGCCGAGTCGTTTGTCATGCGCATGGCCGACGCGAAGGCCGGCGACGCCGGTAATGACATTCTTCAATCTGCCGCATCCAAAAAACAGGGCTTATCGACGATCGGAACTTCGCCCGGGCCAAGGGCAACGCCTTGCCATGATCCCTGGGCTAAGACGCGCTGTAGCGGTTGACCACCGTATGCGCGATCCCCACACCCTCCGCGAGAAACCGGCCAATGATCGCCTGAGCGTTTGGGGTGCACAGATGGTAGCTTCTTTCGTAATCATGAAAGCCCCGGTTATAGCTGCCGGCGAGCCGCTCCTTCCGCGCCGCGGTCTTGGCGTCGGCGTCTAAAAGCGCCTGCATCTTCGCGCGCCAGTCGCCCTGCGGGTTGGAGACGCAGAGTGCGTCGAGATAGGTCAAGGCGCCGAGGATTTCGGCTAGCCTCAGAATCTCGGGATCGTAAGGCGGCGGCGGCTCAGCTACCGGCGCGGGAGCAGCTTTCGCATCGGGCGCGGGCTTGGCCGCTGTTTTTTTCGGCTTGGACTTATGGCCCTTGGCATCGCCGTGTTGCGTATTGTTGCCCGCCGGCCTGGCCTCGCTGGCGGGCGGCTGTACCTCTGGCCGGCTGCCAAAAAGAAAGTCAAGAAACTGGGCCTCGGCCGAAGCGGTCGAAATCGCTATGCAAATTGCCGCCGCCGCGATTGCGCGCAGCATGCGGCGTGGAATGTCTTGAACGCCCGCGGACACCACGGCTTCTTTCATCGTGGGTTTCTCAAGGTTGGCTTGCCCGGATGCGCGCACAGAACTCTTTGCGCCCCTTCGACCACGGCAACGATATGCGGAGTGCAATCGAGCGAGGCGAGGCATGCGGGCAGAACCCAGACGGCTTCCCCCGCCTCTGGCCCAGGTTTGGCTTCCCTCGCGATCCAATGGCCGGCAAAGGAGGCGATCACGTAATGATGGCGGATTTTGCCGGCGCTGTCGCGATCGATCGTTTCCACAAATTGATTGAAGGCGACGATCCGCGCATCGACCTGAACTTCCTCCTGAACCTCGCGCAGCGCCGCCGCCTCCAAGGTCTCGCCAACCTCAACCAGTCCTCCGGGCAACGAAAAAGCACCAGAATATGGCGGCCTGGCACGCCTGGCGAGGAGAACCCGGCCCGCCCGAAAGACGGCGACGCTCACGCCAAGACATGGCCGCTCCGGATAAGTCCGTGCCGAGCCCGGCCGCGCCTCGCGCGCGACGTAGGGATCACCATGGCTCATGGATAGAGGCGCTCCTTGCGCCATACATCTTGCTCTGTTCGCCGGCGGAAAGCGATACGGTCGTGCAGACGGAAGGCGCCCTCCAGCCAAAATTCGAGGTAGAGTGGCGTTATCCTGTAGCCGAGCCAATAGGGCGGCCGGGGAACTTTGCCAAGGCCAAATTTCGCGGCATATTTCGCGGCCGCGGTCTCCAGCGCGAAACGGCTTTCGAGCGGCCGCGATTGCTGACTTGCCCAAGCCCCGATCCGGCTCAGCAGAGGGCGGCTGGCGAAATAGGCATCTGCCTCGGCATCGGTAACGAGGGTGACCGGCCCGCGAAAACGAACCTGCCGCCGCAGCGATTTCCAGTGCAAGACCGCCGCCGCCCGCATGTTCGCGCGGAGCTCCTGGCCCTTGGCGCTCTCGGAATTGCTGTAAAAGACAAATCCCGACGATTCGACTCCCTTGAGCAGGACCATGCGCACATTCGGGAGGCCATCGGCATCGGCGGTCGCGAGGGCCATCGCGTTGGGGTCGCTCGGCTCGCTTTTTTTCGCCGCTTCGAACCAGACCACAAACAGCGCGAAAGGATCGGACGCCTCCGTGAAGTCACGAGTCGTTAACCCATTCAACGGTAAACCTCCAAAGGAGTCAATTCTAACGAGCCGCCAAGCCGTGACAGGGGATGCTTTTCGCCGCCATGGCCATACTTCGTTCGGCGCGACGCCTTGTAGCACGGCGCACGGATTACGCGCGATTTTTCGTTTCCCGTTTTTCTGGTTCTTTGCGTGGAAACCGCACGCGCGGGCGGCGAAAGCTTGCATTCTTGGCGGGCTGCCGGCGATCCTTGCCGGATGTTCCATGGCGCTTCCGATCTCGCCCTTGATGTCGCCGGGCGCCAAGGAAGATGCGGCCGAAACGGTCCCGATGTTGCCGCTCGCCGGTCTCCTCGATGCCGAGGACTGGCGACGCGCCAAGGCGGCGCTTTCGACCGCGCTTGATCCGCAAGGCAACGGTTCGCTGGTCGGCTGGGATAATCCGGACTCGGGCAATCGGGGTTCATTTACTCCGGTTGGAAAACCCTTCCCCAGGGAGGCCGGGATTTGCCGTGTCTTTCTTGCCGAGGTCGATCGCAAGGGCGACGAACA
>JBOHJV010000071.1:0-16101 GCA_050728695.1 Methylocella sp.
ATTGGCTCCCCTTCCGACCGGACGATTTCCGAGCAGGCCTCGATCACCGCGTCGGGTTCCTCAGTTGCATAGGATGGGCTAGAGCACCGATCCCATCGGTCCATGTACTCCATGACTTCTTTTTCTTGCTTCTGCCGTTCGCGAAATTCTTGATCGGCAAGCATTCGTTCGATTGTTTCTCTGAGCCGTCTCAACTCTGAGTCAGGCAACGGTGATTGTTCCGGCTTGTTGAACAATAACTCCTTGAGGCCGTCGATAACCGCGGAAAAAGTAAGGTGTTTAACGAATTCCTTGCCCAGTTCCCCACCATGTTCTTCGGCATATTTCAGTACAAGTTGTGCTCCTCTGCGCAGCGTGGTGTCCTGCGCGCCCGCATGCGCCAGTCCAGACCATACGACCGCAGCGAGGACGATCGCTATCGCACCTTTGCGCATGTTTTGCCTCTCTATGTAACGGTCGGCGGGCGTCAGCATGTCATAAGTCTTGATATTTGCAACAGAGCCATGATGCGGCGGCCCTTTTTTCGGCGCAGAACGCGCTGTCTTGAAAACCACCCGTGGCTTGAACAGAGATTTCGCGTGTGGCATCCTAAGATTCGGCGTCTTTAGAGCATGGGAGGCAACGGTGTCGAAAATAGTCCCGAATCTTTGGTACACTGAGAAAGCAGAAGAAGCCGCCGCCTTCTACGCATCGCTGCTGCCCAATTCCAAAGTGGACAGTGTTATGGCGCTCCCTGCGGACAGTCCTAGCGGCCCGGCCGGTTCTGTGAAGGTGGTCGAGTTCACACTGATGGGGCAGCCGTTCATGGCCTTCAGCGCGGGGCACCCTGACGCGTTTAATCATTCCATATCGTTCATGGTTCAATGCGACGATCAGGCCGAAATTGACAGGCTCTGGGCGGCGTTGTCGGAAGGCGGAAAGATCGAGCAGTGTGGGTGGTTGCAAGACCGCTATGGGCTCTTCTGGCAAATCGCGCCCACGGTGCTTGGCGATATGATGAAGGATTCGGATCGGGCGCGCGCCAAGCGCGTTGCCGAAGCAATGTTAAAAATGGTCAAGCTCGACATCGAGGGATTGAAAAAAGCATATGATGGACGTTTGCCTTGATTCTTGTGAGCTGAAAGCAATGCAACAACCTCCCTTGGCGGTTGGTTTCGGATCCGCGCGGCGGCGGAATAGATCGAAGGGCGCGCCCGTCGCGCGCGGGTTAGGCCCCGGTGCCGACGGCCGCTTGTTCCTTGCCCGCGCCATCCTTGCGGGCAGGGGGCCCGTGCTTGGCGTTTTTTCTGAATTTCCGCATGAGGAGGTCGCGCTTTAGCCGGGAGAGATGATCTATGAATAAGACGCCGTTCAAATGGTCGATCTCATGCTGGAGGCAAGTCGCCAAAATGCCGTCCGCCTCGATCTCCTGCGCGCGGCCATCGCGATCGAGGTAACGGGCGCGCACGCGGGCCGGCCGCTCGACATCCTCGAAAATGTCCGGGATCGAAAGGCACCCCTCTTGACAAGTCGAGCGTTCCTCCGAAGCCCAGAGAATTTCCGGATTGGCGAGACAAAGTGGTGCTGGCGCGGCGGCTTCATCGACGCGTTTGGCGACGTCGAGAACGATCACCCGCTGTTGCACTCCGATCTGGATCGCGGCAAGCCCGACGCCAGGCGCGGCATACATGGTCTCGAGCATATCGTCCATGAGCGCGCGGATGCTATCGTCGACCTCGGCCACCGGCGCGCCGACAAGGCGCAAACATGGATCGGGAAGGATGAGTATCGTCCGTAAAGCCATGGCCATGAAATAATACCGGCGCCGGACGAGGTCAAATTATCGCCGCCTTGGGTAGGAAACCGGCATGGCGCCGCGGTTTGAAAGCGGCGATGGTTGACGGACCTGGCCGCGGAGAACCGGTTTCCTGCCCGGCAAAAGCCCCAGGAACTGGCGGGCTTCGCAATTCCTCCACCGGTAACGTCCGCTCACTACCCCATGGATTGCCGGATTCTGACGAGAACGGGGCATAGAATAGCGTCGCGCCAATTCAAGCCAGCGGCGCATTCAAGATCCAGCGATGGCCGAACGGATCGCGAAACGTCGCGACCCTGGTTCCCCAAAAGGAATTGGTGGGGCTCGTCTCGCCTTTTGCGCCAAGACCGGTGGCCTTCGCGAAAATTTCGTCGACCGTCTTGGCTTCGGCGTATTCCAAGCTGACCGAGGCGGTCGCGAGCTCGCCCGGAAGCGGCATGCGTGTCTGGCCGAATTCGGGAAATGCGTCGGCGAGCATGACCGAGCCGCCGTTGATGTCGAGCTCGCAATGCATGATCCGCATGCCGTCGAGCGCGGGCATGATCGCTTTTTGACGCGCCCCAAAGACCGCGGTGTAGAAGGCGATCGCCGCCATCGCCGGGGAGGCGGTCAGATAGGGCGCAACCGGCGGGCGCATCTGCTCTCCGCGTGAAAAACCGTCGATGCCGCGAGGGTACTTCCCCTGACCGGAACTTGCGAGTAAGTACTGTCACTCTAACTGGTTTTACGGCAACAGCCACTTTCGGTGCAAGCGAAGGGCATGGGGAATTTCGATGGCCAAGCCTCGCACGCTTTACGACAAAATCTGGGACGACCATCTTGTCCATGACGAAGCCGATGGCGCGAGCCTCATTTATATCGATCGCCATTTGGTGCATGAGGTAACGAGCCCCCAAGCTTTCGAAGGGCTGCGGCTAAGGGGCAGGCGTGTCCGGGCGCCGCAAAAAACCCTCGCGGTCGTCGATCACAATGTTCCGACAACAGATCGCTCGAAGGGAATTGACGATCCCGAAAGCCGCATCCAGGTCGAACAGCTCGCCGCGAATGCCCGGGAATTCGGTATCGAATATTTCGACGAGCGCGATCCTCGCCAAGGCATCGTCCATGTCATCGGCCCCGAACAGGGCTTTACTTTGCCGGGCGCGACGATTGTCTGCGGCGATAGCCATGCCTCGACACACGGCGCCTTCGGCGCGCTCGCGCATGGCATCGGCACGTCGGAGGTCGAGCATGTTCTCGCCACCCAGACCTTGATCCAAGCAAAGGCCAAGAACATGCGTGTCACGGTCGATGGCGCGCTTGGGCCACGGATGAGCGCGAAGGACATTGCGCTCGGGATCATCGCCAATACCGGCACGGCGGGAGGAATCGGGCATGTCATCGAATATGCGGGCGAAGCGGTCCGCGGATTGTCGATGGAAGGGCGGATGACCGTCTGCAACATGACGATCGAGGCGGGCGCCCGCGCCGGCATGATTGCGCCCGATGCCAAGACCTTCGCTTATCTCGAAGGCCGGCCTAAGGCGCCGAAGAATGCTGCCTGGGACGCCGCGATGCCCTATTGGGAGAGCTTGCATTCCGATCCCCGCGCCTTGTTCGACAAGGAAATCCGCCTCGACGCCAGCCAGTTGCCGCCGCTTGTCACCTGGGGCACGAGCCCGCAGGATGTCGCGGCGATCACAGGGACCGTGCCGCGCTTGGAAGCGGACTTGAGCGAGACCAAAAAGGCCTCCATCGCGCGTGCGTTAGATTACATGGGCCTGAAGGGCGGCGAAAAAATCACGGATATCGCAATCGACCGCGTTTTCATTGGCTCCTGCACGAATGGCAGGATCGAGGATCTCCGCGCCGCCGCCAAGATGGTCGCCGGCAAACACGTCGCGGGATCCGTCAACGCCATGGTCGTGCCAGGTTCTGGACTCGTCAAGCAACAGGCGGAAGCGGAAGGTCTCGACGCGATATTTCTGGCCGCCGGCTTCGAATGGCGCGAGCCCGGCTGTTCGATGTGCCTCGCGATGAACCCGGACCGGCTGCTGCCTGGCGAGCGCTGCGCCTCGACCTCGAACCGCAACTTCGAGGGCCGCCAAGGTTTCCGGGGCCGCACCCACCTCGTTTCGCCCGCGATGGCGGCGGCGGCGGCGATTGCCGGCCATTTCGTCGACATCAGGGAATGGCAGACCACGGGCTTTCCATAACCGATCCAGCGAAAACGCTCGGCGTCACCGGGCAGGGCGCGCTCCGCGCGGCCTTCCCAAGGGGCTGCAATAGATGATGTGGTTTGGCGGTTAAAGAGTCTCTGGTCATTGTCGCGCGAAATGGAGCGGGTCGCGTTAAACGACGCAAAAATCGCGCAATCCCAAAAGCAGGTTCGATTTCGCCAACGCGTTCTCTAGCCGGCTTGCCTCTAAGCTAAAATAAAAGCTAAATTGCTAAGGCAACCTGGTAAAAGGCGGATCATGGAAAAAAAATTAAGCGAGGATGACCGCGCTTTATTGCTGGCCGAATTCGAGCGCCTGAGTCAAGAACATCGCGACCTTGATGCCGCGATCGAGGCTTTGCTCCAACTTGGCGGCGGCGACCGCCTGCAAATCCAGAGGCTCAAGAAGCGAAAACTCGGGTTGCGCGACCGTCTGGCATTTCTCGAAGATCAGCTTACGCCGGACATCATTGCCTAATCGCGCAGGCGGAAAATCGCCAGCAACAGCTCGTCTGAACGATTTCAAGATTAGCGAACAATAGTTTGGTGCCCAGGAGAGGACTCGAACCTCCACGGCTTTCACCACTGGTACCTGAAACCAGCGCGTCTACCAATTCCGCCACCAGGGCTTTTTTCCTGATACTGGCCGTTCCTCGGTTTTGTCAATACAAAGCAATGACTGGGCCGCGTGCAGCGCCTCTTCACAAGCCACGACCCGGCACAGCGAAATTAAGAGCCCCTCGGCGCTTTCGCGATTTCGCCGATTGCGAATCCATTGTAACCACGCACGAACGAAACTTTGCATCAGGGACAAGCGGCAATGGAAGACGGAGTAGTAAAATCAGACCGGCTCGTGACGGTGTTCGGCGGCTCTGGCTTTGTCGGCCGGCATGTGGTGCGCGCCTTGGCGCGGCGCGGCTGGCGGGTCCGGGTCGCGGTGCGCCGCCCGGATCTCGCGTTTCACTTGCAGCCGCTTGGCGCGGTCGGTCAAATCCATGCCGTTCAGGCGAACGTGCGCTATCCTGCGTCGGTCGCCCATGCGCTGCGGGATGCGCACGCGGCC
The DNA here is from genome assembly GCA_050728695.1 of Methylocella sp. Taxonomy (GTDB): domain Bacteria; phylum Pseudomonadota; class Alphaproteobacteria; order Rhizobiales; family Beijerinckiaceae; genus Methylocapsa. Next base: position 5,056 of record JBOHJV010000071.1, read on the forward strand.
ATCAATCTGGTTGGCATATTGCGTGAGTCGGGCGCGCAACGTTTCGACGCGGTTCACCACCTTGGCGCGCAATCCATCGCCAAGGCGGCAAAAAAAACGGGCACGGAAGTTTTTGTGCAAATGTCGGCGATTGGAGCGGACCCTTCGGGATCTTCCGTCTACGCGAGAACCAAGGCCTTCGGCGAGGCGGCGGTGCGGCAAATCTTGCCCGATGCCATCATCATGCGGCCCTCGATCGTGTTCGGGCCTGAGGATCAATTCTTCAATCGGTTCGCGCTAATGGCGCGGCTCATGCCGGCACTCCCGTTGATCGGCAATGGTGCAACCAAACTTCAGCCGGTCTTCGCGGGCGATGTTGCGACGGCGATCGCGTTGGCCGTGGATGGCAGGGCGGCGCCCGGGATAATCTATGAATTGGGCGGCCCGGAAGTTGCGACGCTCAAGCGGATCAATATGTTCGTCCTGTCGGTGACAGGCCGCCGCCGCCGGCTTATCCCGATCTCTTTCGGGCGCGCGAGAACGCTCGCCTTCGTCACCGGAATTATCCGCGCATTGTCACTCGGTATTTTTCCGGAGTTTCTTACCATTACCTCAGACCAGGTAAAGCTCTTGCGTGGCGACAATATCGTCTCGCCGCAAGCGGAGGCCGAAGGACGGACTCTTCGCGGCCTTGGCATCGCGCCCGAACCGTTCGAGACTTTCGTGCCTTCCTACCTCTACCGTTACCGAAAAACCGGGCAATTCTCGGGAACGCGCGCGGTCTGAAAGCGCACTCTTAATCCGGCGCCGCGCGCGGCGCTCGCCGGGAGGATCGCATGATGTCTCTCGCGATACGAACCATGAATGCAGTCCCGAACAGGGGCGTGAGCAAATTGAAGACCGGAACGGCAAGGATCACCGCCATGACAAGTCCGGCGCCAAACAGGCGAAGGGCGTTCTTTTCGCGCAAGCGCCGAACGTCGCCGAGCGGAAGATAGCGCGTGGCCGCGAGTTCGAAATAGCCGCGTCCAAACAAATAGGCGTTGGCGCCAAAGAACGCGGCGGCATTGACGCCGGGGACCAGCAGCAGCAAAAGCGCGACAAGATTGACGCCGAGCGCGATGGCGGAAAATTTGACAGACAGCCATGCCGCATCGAGGAGCGGAAGAGCTCGGCCTGGGGCTTCGTCCGGAGCCAGTCCTCGCTCAACGGCTTCCGCCAGTTCGTCGAAGAAAAAGCCCGCGACCATGAAAGACACGGGCGCGACGAGAAAAGCGAGGCCGATGAAAAGCCCAACCCCGCCGATGAACGACAACGCGGTTGCCGCCCAATGATAGGGAAGCGCTACGGCCGCGACGAGAAGCTTGTGGAGCGCGATCCAGACGAGGCCAAGCAAAGCCAGCGTCAGCGCTAGCGTCTTCCAAAGAACCATCCGGAACGGCGGCGTAAGAATCTGGCTCGCGGCGGCGAGCGCGGCATCGAACATGAATTTCCCGAGCCTTTTTTGAGAGAAGTGAAAACCGGGTAATGTCTCAGTTCGAATAAGGCAACCGGTCGAGGACGGCAGCGCGCTTTCGTGCGAGTGCATCTTTTTCCCCAGAGTCCACGATCGCGATGATATTTTACAAAGCGGCTAGCCGCTGTGAAACGGCAACGCGATTTGAGTAGGCGCTTGCCGATGTTCGATTACCCGCAAGACTGTATGTTCGGTCTTCAAGCCATCAATCGATTGTGTTTGAACTGTCTTAACTTCACATATCAAAATATCTCCCTTCGCAAATCTTATCATATTCAGATTAACGCGGTCTATAAAATCCCTGTCCTCAATTGCTGCCGTAATTGTGTTCTGTCCATCATATAGACGCCACTTATTACCTTCTTGAAATGCTAGACTGCGTATAGACAACGCTAACCGGCGCGTCTCATCTACAACTGTCTCCGGTTGCGGTTCCGACAACACAAATTTATTCTTGTCTTCAGGTGTAAGTGAAATCGCCCCTGTCCCTTTCGGCGACCCTTCACCACGAAATTCCACCTTGTCAATTTTGCCTATTTCCACTACCGTCAGGAATTCATTGAATGCGCGGTTCACGGTTATATCTTGATACAATCTCAGTACTTCAAAAGGGACGGTTAGTGATTGATCTCCTACGGTAATCGTAAAACTATTTGGTTGTGCTGGTGATACTCTGTCCGGCTTCCGTCCATTGAGAAACCTGTATACGGCTATAACTCCTGCCGCTGGGGGGAGACCTATAAGGCCAATCCACTCAAGTAAGGATTTCGCGGCTTGAGCATTGGGATCATCAAGTAACGTCTTAACTGTGCCCCACAGCGAGATAATTGTATCAAGATGAACCTCAAAACTTCCCGTCGATAAAGCTTTAGCCTCAATTTTAATTGGAACTTTGTCGCCGTTGATCGCACTGTTCGCTGCGTCGATAAGCCTGCCCAACGAAAGTAATGCTGGGGCAAGGTCCCGAACATCGATCCTGCCTTCGCTAACGGCTGGACCATCAAACGAAACAATAAAGCTGGCGTTATCCAATTATCGTCAGCGCCCGGCTGCCGCCTTCTAGGCGATAGCGGCGCGCTCCTCCACTGACAGGTTCTCGGCGCGAGCTTTCGCTCCGGCTCGGCCGCTGCGGATTTTTTCTGAGGGCGCTTTGAGTTCTTCGGTGATCTCGCTTGTTTCGAGCGTCGAGATCATGATGGCCGCGCCGATCACGTCAGCAGACCGTTTTTCACCCCGACGTCCTGTAGGCATCGACAGACCTATTCGAGCGTCCAGCATATCTGTCGATAGTGGGAACCGCTACCTTTTTCCTTGACTTTCGCCAAAAACGGAGTCTTGGCCACAAATCTTATAGGAAATGCGTGGATTACGGGCACAAGCCTAGGCGGGCTATTGCCGTCGGCAAAAAAAACCATCGGCAAGGAAACGATCAGTGACCACAATTGGCACTACCGAAAACCAGTCTGCGTTGGGAAAAAACATGTAACCGGGAAACGCTCCGGCCCGCTATTCCGCGGCCAGCTCGATTTGCTGCATATCTTCGTCGGATAGCCCGAAGTGATGGCCGATTTCATGCACGAGAACATGGGTGACGATGGCGCCAAGCGTCTCCTCGTGCTCCGCCCAAAAATCGAGGATCGGGCGGCGGTACAGCCACACCATGTTGGGAAATTGGCCGGTCATCGGGGTCGCCCCGGATTGGGCGCGGCCGCGGCCGCGAAACAAGCCGAGCAGGTCGTATTCGCTTTCGCAGTTCATCTCGTCGAGCGTTTCATCGTCGGGAAAATCCTCGACGCGGATCAAAACGTCGTCGCAGAATCGGCGGAAGTCTTGCGGCAGGGCGGCGAGAGCCGCTTGCGCCATGAAATCGAGTTCGGCGATTGAAGGCGCCGCGACGTTGCGAAAGCTGGGCTTTGGCGCGGTCAAGGCGTTGGCTTTCCGCGCGTCGGGCGATCGCGCCGCCGGAGCCGTACATAAAGTGCGCCCGCGCCGCCATGCGGGCGCGAGGCTTCCTCGAAACCGAGGACAATCGTACGATATTCCGCGCCGCGCAGCCAGATTGGCACACTTTTGCGCAAGACACCCGAGGTTCCATCCGTGGATGTGGCCCGCGCCCCTTTGCCAGTCACCACCAGAACAAGCCGCGCGCCCTCGATCTGCGCCCTCGCCAAGAATTCCCGCAGGGCGGCGAAAGCCTCCTGCCGGCGCAGGCCATGAAGGTCGAGCGCAGCGTCGGGCGTGGCACGGCCGCGCGCGAGCTCTTGGCGCAACCGCCGCTCAAGCGGCGCGAGCGGGGGAGGAGCCTTGCGCGCGACCGGCGAAAGGCGCGTCTCCGCGCTGGCTCCTTGGGGCAGATGGGTGCCTGCCTCGCGCGTCTGAAGCTCCGGTTCGTTTCGCGGCTGCGGAAGCCGCGGCGAACCGCTTCCCGGCCGGCGCGCGACGCTCCGCGTCACGTTAAGCCAGAGCTCGATCTCTTCCGCGCTCAACCGCCGGAGCCGGGGCTTGCTGGGGGAAGGGAAGTTTTCATTCACGGGTCCGGCGCCTCTTTGGCGGGCAGAAGTACAACGACTTCGCCCGCGTGCCGAATATCGCCTGCCCGAGCGCCCGCGTCATCCCCCGATCCGAAGAAAATATCGGCGCGGGCGGGACCTGTGATGGCCGAGCCCGTGTCCTGGGCGATCATGAGGCGCCGGAACGGCGAGGAGGTTGAGCCGCGCCAAGGCAGATCGGCGGCAATCCAGAAAGGCGATCCATACGTCCAGATCGCGCGGTCGACGGCGATCGACCGTAATGCCGTCAAGCTGATCCCTTGGCCGCCGAGGGGACCGCGGGCCGGCTCGCATTCGTCGTGAAGTGAGAAGAAAACATAGGATTTGTTACGGTGCATCAACGCCGCGCCAGCGTCTCCAGGATTTTGGCCGTGCGCGCGAATCCATTGCTTGAGGGCGGCGAGCGACATATCGGCTCTAGCGATTTCGCCGGTATCGATCAGAATGCGGCCGATCGAGGTATAGGGCCGATTATTGCGCCCGGCGTAGACGAGCCGCAAAACTTTGCCGTTCGCAAGACGGACACGCGCGGAGCCTTGCACCTGGGCGAGAAACACCTCGACCTGGTCGCGCAGCCACACGACCGGCGCCGCCTGGCCATTAAGGGCTCCAGCTTCGATCGCGGCGCGGTCCGGATAAGACGCGAAGGCATCAAGGTTATCCGGCCGGCCGAGCACCGGCGCCGTGAAATCGGGGCCGGGGGTCAGCGATCCCTCGACAATGGGTTCATAATAGCCGGTGAGGAAACCGGCGTGGCCCGCCCCCGGGCCTTTCGCCGCCACCCGAAACGGCTTGAAATGGGCTTCGAAAAACCGCCTCGCCTGGGAAGAGTCGCGAACCTCTTTGCGGAGCGCCGCATGGACGATGTCTTTGAGCGCGGCGGAGGCGGCGACCCCGTTGCGCAGCGAAGGTGCTTTCGCCGCGATTGCCGCACATGATACCAGGAAAACTCGGAATGCCGCGAGATGATCGTCCTCCCCGAAATCTTCGAGATCGGCAAAAGCTATGCGGCTAAGGCACAACTCGCGCCGATCTCCTGTTCCCGGCGCGCAATCCGGCGGAAAAGGGCTCGCGGTCATATGAAGCAATCAGGCCTTTAGCGCCGGCGGCACACAAGCTTCACCGCGCCGGCGTGCCGCCAATCGCGCTGCCCCGCCAATCACTGCGCGGTTTCGGTCGCGGCCAGTTTCCAGTTCGGATCGCGGGAACCGGTGTCGCGGGCAAACGTCCAGATGTCGTCGATTTGCACGACTTTGTCTGGGCTTCCATCGATCACCGTCCCGCCCTGGTCGCGTGTCGCGGTGACCATCTGAGCGGTGAAATGGATTTTGATTTCGGCGGTCCGGCGATTTAGCCCCGCATCGTCGATCATGACCTTGTCGATCGAAACGAATGTCGTCGTAACCTTTTCGCCGCGCTTTTCGCGCTCGGCGAGAGCGGCAGCAAAGCTCTCGAAAACCGCGGGGGACAAAAGGTTTCCCAAAACCTCGCGGTTCCCTTCGGCGAAGGCGGTGACAATCATCTCATAGGCGGATTTGGCGCCTTCCACAAAGGGCTTAATGGCAAAGGCCGGATCGGCGGCGGCGATGGCGTCCAGTCCCGCCCAGGCCCTCGAGCCGGGCTCGGCATTTGGTTTCCATCTGTCGTCCTTAGCCGGCTTAGCCGGCGCGGGCGCGGCCGGAGACTCGGCCGCTCCAGGCAGGGGGATGACTCGATTATTGGAGTCGTCATTGCCCGCATCGCTGCGCCGGCTCCCAAAAAAACGGCCGGGCGCGCGGCTTGCGAATGGATCGCGGGGCGGTTTTTCGGCGCCGTTGCGAGTGCCGAGGACGGAGCGTAGCTTCCACACCACGAACGCGGCGAGAAGCGCGAAAACAATCGTCGTCATATCGAAGGAGTTTTGCATCGAGGTGCCGCTTGATTTCCGAGCCGGAGACTGTTGCGCCTTGATTGTGCTTATATCATGTTATCTATGTGGGGAGAAAAAAGCCGAAGTCCAGCCTTGATGAGGACCTTTATGCTTCGCCTTCGATCGAACGGCACCATGATGCGTCAACCCGTCGTGCGCCTGCCGACTCTGTTTATCACCTATCTCGCGCTTTGGCTCGGGGCGGAACTCGCGGCCTTCGCGGCCGTCGTTCACTTGATCGGCTTTGCCGGTGCCATTCTGGCTTGCATTCTGACGACCCTCGCCGGTCTTAGCACGTTGCGTCGCGTCGGGCTATCGGCGGTTTTGCGGTTGCGGCAGACGGTGGCGAGGAGAGCAAACACACAGCGTGGTTTGTCGAGGGAAGCGGTCCTCGACGGCACGCTGGCCGGGCTCGGAGCCGTGTTGTTGATCCTGCCCGGGTTTGTTTCCGATTTCGTGGGGCTGGCGCTCGCCGCGCCCTCGGTCAGATTTTGGGTTATCGAGAGGATCAAGCTTGGCAAGTTTGGCCGCCGCGCGGGGCCGAGAGCCACCGAACTCGCGCCCTGGGAATGGTCGCGCCACGACGGGCCGTTGCCGTAAATAGGGCTTGTGCCTCAAGAGGCGGCCGCCTTGTCCTTGCTCTTGCCGTGGACGCCGCGACGGGACGCTTCGCGACGGGGCCCGCGCTCAAACAAGGAACGCGCCAGCGAAAACAAAGGCGAGACAAGCCGGTTCAAATCCTCCGCCCGCGCGACAAAATCGCCTCCTCTGGTCAATTCGCGGTCGAGTGCCGCCATGGTGGAGGCAAGCCCCGGATCGTCGTCGCGAAACCAGACCCGCAGCACCCGCATCCAGGCAAGCGCGAGGCCTTGCAGCTTAAAAGCGCCGACCGGACCCTCGGACTCGATTCCGGCCGCCTCCAGCATGAAACGCATCGAATTGATGACCACGCGGTTGATCGCCGACGCCGCCAGCGGATCGCGCCGGGTCCAGTCGGAAATGGCCTCGAGGCCGAGCTTATAAGGCGCCAGCGCGTCGAGACGGCGCATCAAAACGTCGAGCAAACGCTCCTTGACCGGCTCCCCGGCCAAATCATCCCCGCCCGCGTCGAGAACGATGTGATCGATCCGGCGCGAAAAACCCGCGAGCACCGCGCCCTTCGAGGGAAAAAAGTCGCGAAAGGTGGCGAGCGAAACATTTGCGCGGGCCGCGACATCCGAAATCGTGATGTCTTCCCAGCTACGCTCTCCGGCGAGTTCCAAGAGCGCGTCGATGATGGCGTTTTTCGGATCCTTGGGCGCCGCCGCTATGTCGCCTGGGCTCGAATGGGGTCCAGCTCCGGCGTTGCCGGTCAGGTGTTCGTCAGCCATCTTCGTCTCCCGCGTCGCGATCGAACTCTAACTTAAGTCCGCTTCTGATTTAATCCATGCAAAAACCACTTCCAAGGGGCGACTTCGCCGATCCGCCGCCGTGGCTTCTTTTGACGGAATTCCCGACGCGCCGCAGCTGGAAAGCCCGGCTCTCGCGGGCAATCGGGCGCAGCATTTTTTTGCGACGGAGCCTTTACATTGGTTCCCCAGTAGTTTAACCTTACCATAAGTTTAGATAACGGTCGGATCCGAAGATTCAGATGTAAACATTAACGCGAGTTATTTCGTGGATTTCAAGGCTGTCTCCTTTTTGCAGGGCTCTCGGCCGGCGTCGGCAATGCGCAATCGACGTCTTGGACCAATTCTTAGAGCCGTAGCCTGCTTGGTCATGCTTGGTTGGCTTTTCGCCTCGTGCGGCTCCCAGGCAGCCCACGCGTCATCGACGGGCGTACTGCCCCTTGGCGGCGGCGAAGGATCGGCTTCAGCCGCCGCACCGCAGACGACCGTAATCATCAAAGTGGTCTTCCCTGGCGTAGAGAAGTTTTTAATTGGGTGGGTGGAGTACAACACATTCACTTGTGCCGAGATTTCGTCCGGCGCATGGACCTACACTACACCGGCGCACGGGACGGTGTCTGTTGGCACGGTCACGGGCACGGCCTCTAGCGGACCCTGCGCCGGTATGACATATACCTTCGGCGCCATCTACTACACTTTAAACGAGTCAGTCAGCGGTGTGAAGACGGACACGTTCAGCGGAACTTGGCAGACTCCCGACGGCACTACGGAGGAAAATACCTTCGACTTGATCATTCCCAGCGTGACAATCGTCAGCGAGGACATCACCAAAGACAGCATCATTGTCGACCCCGAGCCAAGCGGCAAGTCCGGCACGCTAGTAATAACCGCCATAGGCGACAAGGCGACGCCAGTGGTGGTCAACCAGACGGTCAGCGGTGGCGCTCAAGTGGAGCTAAAATATGGCGAAACGGTGACGCCATTACCAGCTTCACACTACTCAAAGCTTAAAGCCGTATGGACTGTAAAGGGTTTTGAATTCAAGGCAAAATTGGCCGTGAACTTCACGGCATTAGGGCTGTACCAGAATACTGTTTACAATATCCCAGCGGAGTCCATGTGCTCAGGGGCTCCAAGCCCAGTGACTTTGTGGACAACTGTCCCAAGGTGTACGTCAACGCCAGGAATGTATAAGTCTGATTTCATTTCTCAGACCAATCTCAATGGCACTGGCAAACCTTTGATTGGCGGCCATACGCATCACGAAGGGTTTTGTGCGTCCGGGAATACCGACTTCCGTCATCCCTTTACAATTATGCTCGCCTGTGGGGGTGGGCGTAGCGATCTTGGAGATAATACAATTGCGGCATTTCATGCAGCATCTACGAAGAATCCAGGTATCCTGGTGTGTGGGGACGACGTATTTTTCGTCGGCGAAAATCCATCGGGAGACTTGATCGGCATGCATAAGACCGTCACGGACAATTGCCCGGCCTGCAAATCGTCTGCCGCCGGCACAACGGGGCATGTCGACAACTTTATCACTTCGCATGCGTGCAGTGGGACCAGCTTGCCTAACTTTCAAGCAATTCTTATAGGGAAGTAGAGTTATGGCACATTTTAACGCGCAAGCAATCGGCGGCTGGGGTTTGTGGGCGTCACTGGTCCTTGCCGCGATAACGCCGTCGAGCTCGATTGCTCAAGCGGGCCCGGCGCCTGCGGTGAGAGTCGAGGCTTGCGACGCTACCTGCGGCCCAAAGGACGAAGCGGTTCTCACTTATCAATTTTATGGCTCGCGCACGAGAGGTCATGTAGCCGTAGAAAGCCCCCTCAAGCAGGTGGACTCGGCACAATACAATTCGGCTGGAGACGTGGTTGTACTTGGAGAAATCCAGACAGGAATCTTCGTCGTCGTAGTGGTTGATCCGCGGACGAGCCATGTCTTGAACGAGTTCTGGACCATGCAAGTTGGCGTGTCGCCTTCCGGGGATTACGTCGCGTTCACGGACTTTATGTCCACGCACGGTTTTGAAAGTTTGTACGCTGACGCTCTCATCTACGTATATAACACTACCAAATCCGGCATGGTGCCAAAAGCACTCGCAGGTCTTCCGGACGGTTCAGTTCCCGTGTTTCCAAGAGAACTGGTGGAGTTCGGGCGGCAGCAGGTTCTGACGCTTAGCCCGGACAAACTGTCGCATGTTCTGTCATACGATTTTAGATGGCCGGCTGCGAACACTTTTCAGTTCTTTGCGACGATCGCTCCCAGTTCGGGGGCTGCAATAAGCAACATGATTTATCCTGTTACCATAGAGCTGCCAGGGAACTTTGATACGCAATCACTGACCAAGGGCACGGGCGGATCAGCTGCCGCGGTTTCCATGGGCCAAGGCGTGGCCTGCGACCGGAGCGAGATCACGACGTGGAATGTGTCCGGCATTTCCAAGACTTGCGCCGTAACCGGCTGGCCGCATTGACCTGACTGCCGGTGCAGAATGCCGGCGGCAATGCCTTTACCTATGACGCGAACGGCTTTATCGCCAGCCGCACCGATTGGGACGGCAACGTCACGACCATTACGCATAACACGCGCGGCGACGAGACCTCGCGCACCCTGGCGGCAGGCACGCCAATCGCGCGGACGATCGGCACGACCTGGCTTTCGACGTTCCATTTGCCGACGAAAATCACCGACGGAAACCGGGTGTTCTCCTTTGCCTACGACGCCAATGGCAATTTGTTGACGAGGACGCTCACCTCGCCGAGCATCACGAGCATTTGGTCTTATACCTACAACAGCGCGGGCCAAATGCTGACCGCCACCGATCCGCGCGGCAACGTCACCCAATACGCCTATGACGCCAAGGGCGATCTGACGAGCGTCACGGATGCGCTTTCGCATGTGACGAGCATCACGAGCTACGACGCCGACGGGCGCCCACTGACGATCCAAGACCCCAACGGCCTGGTCACGACGCTCGCCTATAATTTTAGGGGAGAGATCACCGCGAAGACGGAGGCTCAATGGGCGACGGCCTATGCCTATGATAACGTTGGCCAATTGATCAAGCTTACGCGGCCGGATGCTTCCACTCTCGCCTATACCTATGATATGGCGCACCGGCTCACCGGCATTACCGACTCGCTCGGCGACCAAATTGTCTACACCTTGGATGCGGCGAGCAACCGGACCATGGAGCAAGTCTTCGATCCGTCCAGCAATCTGACAAGGACGCGGTCTTATACCTATAACGTGGTCAACCGGCTGAAAAGGACGATCGGAGCGCAGGGTCAGACGACCATTTACAGTTATGACGCGCAGGGCAATCTCACGAAAATCGTCGATCCTCTGGGGAACACCGCCACTTACGCCTACGATGCCCTCAATCGTCTCGCGCAAGCGATCGACCCGAACGGCGGCATGACCGCCTTCGCTTATGACCACAAAAGCCGCCTTGCCAGTGTGACGGACCCGCGCGGGCTGATGACGACCTACACCCACGACGGGCTGGACGATCTGACGTCCATCGGCAGTCCGGATACCGGCGTCACGGCGAACATTTTTGACGCGGCGGGAAATGCCGTCGCCTCCACCGACGCGCGCGGCGACAAGACAATCTACAGCCATGACGCGCTGAACCGTGTCACCAAGGCGGCATACGCCGACGGCAAGGTGATCACCTACCAATACGATCAGGGCGCCCA
>JBOHJV010000072.1:0-15923 GCA_050728695.1 Methylocella sp.
GATGACGCGGTCGCGGCGGACATCTTCGTCGACTTCGCGGAAAAAATCGGTCATCTGCTTCTCATGCGCTGATCGACCCCTTGGCATTCGTGCCTGTCAGCTAGCATGCGCGGGCTAGAAACGCCACCCGCCGCCATTTTTCACGCCCCGGCGGGAAGCTGGCCCCCGCGCATGCGGTCTTTTGCCTTCGACAGTCCACCCTCCGCACGGACATGGCTCGTCGCGGCGGCAAGGCCGAACAGCGGCATGTTTCCATAGATCGTTTCAAATTTGCTTGGCTCGATGAGATAGGTCTCATGCCAAATGCCCACCGTGCCGTCCTTGCCTATGGCGCGGTTGAACGCCTCCCAGGCCGGAAAATGCTGCGCGGAAGCGTCATGCGCATAGGCGACGAGCTTGTCGAACGACTCCCAATATTGCTGCAACAGCAAGACCCGTCCGGAATGATACAGCCGATGCGAGAGCAAACCGGCCTCCGGCTTGCGGCGAAGCTCGGCGAGCATCCGCGGCATGGCGATGAAGACTGGCAACCATTTATGCAAGGCCCATAGCTTGTTTAGCCGCAGGCCGATCAGAAAAAGCACCAGAGGCTTATCCGTGCGAGCCGTATATCGGCCATTGAAAATTTCAGTCATGCCCAGTCTCCTTGCCAGTGCCGATTAGTTGACGGTCAAACAACATCATTTGCAGCACTGGAGCACCGCAGATGAGGGCCACTTCAAAGCCTCACTCGGCCGCGCGGCGCGCCGGCTTGCCGTCCTCATTTAGGACGAAATCCTCTTCGCCGTGCCTCCCGCCATGATTTCGCGCAATCAGCGTGTACATCGCCGGCGTCACGAACAGCGTGAAAATCGTGCCGATGCTCATCCCCGCCGCAATGACGATTCCGATCGCGAAGCGGCTCTTCGCGCCGGCGCCCTCGGCGACGATCAGGGGAACCATCCCGACCACCATGGCCGCCGTGGTCATGAGGATCGGGCGCAACCGCACGGAGGCGGCATGTTCGATCGCCTCCCGGCGGCCAAAACCTTCCTGCACCTGCAGCCTGTTGGCGAATTCCACCATCAGGATGCCATGTTTGGAAATGAGGCCGATCAGAGTGACGAGCCCGATCTGCGAATAAATATTCATGCTCCCCGCGCCGACGACTCCAAGGATGTTCAAAGGCAGAAGCGCGCCGAACATCGAAGTCGGCAGGGCGATGAGAATAATGAAAGGATCGCGGAAGCTTTCGAATTGCGCCGCGAGCACAAGGAAAATCACAATCAGCGCGAAGACGAACGTGACGACGAGCGTATTGCCTTCCTGGACGTACTGCCGGCTCTCGCCCTGGTAATCGACGCTGTAGCCCTCCGGCAAAAGCTCTTTTGCTTTCTGTTGCAGCAAGCCAACGGCCTCGCCAAGCGTATGTCCGGGGAACGGCACGCCCTGCAAGGTCGCCGAGTTCAATTGCTGGAAAGTCGGCAATCCATTCGGCTGCACGCTGGTCGAGAGGCTAGCCACCGTTGCGAGCGAAACCAGCGCGCCGGAACTGGTGCGCAGCTGATAGCGGGTCAGCCAATCTGGCGTGAGCCGGAAGTCCCTCGGGGCCTGCGGGATGACTTCGTAGCTGCGTCCATGCAGGCCGAAACGGTTGACATAATTGCCGCCGAGCAATGTGGCGAGCGAGGAGCCGATATTCTGCATGCTGATGCCGAGGCGATTCGCCTTGTCCGCGTCGATCTTGAAGTTGATTTGCGGCATATCGAATTTGAGATCGCTGTTGGCGAAAAGAAACAGCCCGCTGTCGCGCGCCGCGGTCTCGATCCCTGCCATGACATTCACGAGCTGACGGTAGTCGCCGATGCTCCGGATCACGAATTGCACTGGAGGCCCGCCGGTCGAGCCAGGCAGCGACGGGCGGCCGAAAGCGATGATCTCGGCTCCGGTGACCTTGGCGAGCTTTGGCTGTAGAGCCTCCATGATTTCCTTCTGATTGCGTTTGCGCTCGCCCCATGGCTTCAACAGGAGGCCGCCAAAACCGTCATGCACGCTGCCCAATCCGTTGATGATGAAAACATGCTCTCTTTCGGGGATGCCGCTGGCCGCCGCTTCCACCTGCGCGGTCGTCTTTTCCATATAGTCGAGGTTCGCGTATTGGGGCGTCTTTATAAGAGCGAAAATGATGCCCTGATCTTCCTCTGGCGCCAGTTCCTTCGGGGTAGAGGCAAACATCACGCCGGTGAGCGCCAGGACGCCAATAAGGATCAGGATGGTCAGAGCGCGAAAACCGAGAGTCTTGTTAAGCCGCCGCTGATAGCGCTGCCGCAGTCCGTCAAATACCCGGTCGAGAAAGGCGGGAAACCCGCGCGCGTGGGCCCGGGGCGGTTTCAGCAAGCGCGAACACATCATCGGCGACAAGGTGAGCGCGACGATGCCGGAGACGACGACCGAACCCGCGAGGGTGAACGCGAATTCGCGGAACAGCGAGCCGGTCAAACCCGAGACAAACCCGATTGGCGCATAGACCGCGGCAAGCGTGATCGTCATCGAAATCACTGGCGCGGCGATCTCGTGCGCGCCTTGCAGGGCCGCGTCGCGCGCAGGCATCCCTTCTTCCATGTGGCGGTAGATATTTTCCACGACGACGATCGCATCGTCCACGACGAGACCGATCGCCAGCACGAGCGCGAGCAATGTCAAGAGGTTCAGCGAGTAGCCAAGCGCGAAAAGAATTGTCATCACGCCGACGAGCGAAAGCGGAATGGTCACGATCGGGATAATCGTCGAGCGCAGATTGCCGAGGAAAAGGAAAATCACCGCGATGACGATCAGCGCTGCTTCGGCAAGCGTCTTTTCGACTTCCCGGATCGAGGCGCGGATGAATTTCGTCGCGTCATAGGCGATTGCAGCGTTGAGCCCGGCGGGAAGTTGGGACTGAAGTTCGGGAAAAGCCTTGCGGACATGGTCGATCACATCGAGGGGGTTCGCCGTCGGGGTCGCGTAGATGCCGATGAAGACAGCCTTGAGACCGTTGAAAGCGGAGGACGAATCGACCGACTCCGGGCCGAGCTCGATATCGGCTATGTCGCCTAGCCTTATTAGCGCGTCGCCGCGCGCCGCGACGACCAGCTGGCCGAAGGCCTTCGCTGAATCGAGCGAGGTCTCGGCATTGATGCTGGTTTGGATGAAATCGCCCTTGATCTCGCCCGCCGCGGCCGTGAAATTATTGGCGGCCAGGGCGGCCGAGACATCGGCCGGAGTCACGCCGCGCGCGGCCATCCGGTTCGGATTGAGCCACACCCGCATCGCAAAGGTTTGGCCACCGAGAATCTGGGCGTTGGCGACCCCATCGATCGTCTGCAGCCTCGGCTGAACCACGCGGTTCAGGTAATCCGTGATTTGCGAGGGGGTGAGAACCTTCGAATTGAAGGACATATAAAGGACCGCGGTCGAATCGCCGGTCTGCTTGACGACGACAGGATCGAAAGCCTCGCGGGGCAAAAGATATTTGACTTGATTGACCTTCGCCAAGACGTCGGCAACCGCGCGGTCCGCATTTGCGTTGAGCAGAAGGTTGAGGGTAATCGTCGAGGTATTCTGCTGCGAATTGGAAACCAGCGTGTCAATGCCTTCGGCGCTCGCGACCGCCTGCATGAGCGGCGTCGTGATGAAGCCCTTGATCAGATCGGCGTTGGCGCCTGGATAGACCGTCGTGATGGTGATCGTGGCCGACGAGAGCTCGGGAAATTGGCGGACCTGCAGCTTCAAGCCGGATTGAATCCCGGCGAGCAGAATCAAAAGGCTGACCACGCTGGCTAATACCGGCCGCCGGATAAAAATATCGGTAAACGACATCCTCTATTCCTTCGGCCGCACTGCTGGCGGTTCGAGGCGCGCGGCGGGGTCGATGCGTACCCGAGCACCGGACTGCAGTTTGACCTGACCTTCGCTCACGACGGTTTCGCCCGGCTCGACGCCCTCGACGATGGCGACCCGGTCTTCCCGCGTGTCGCCTACGCGCACCACCCGGCGTTCGACTTTCAAAACCGCATCTTCGTTGGCCGGCGCCGCCTCTGCCCCGCCTGCATTCGGCGCGAACGGCTTCACGACGAAAACGCTGTCGCCATAAAGCGAATAAGTGACCGCGGTCCGGGGCAGCGTCACGAGCTTTTGGGGCGCACCCGCGATGACGTTCACATCGGCGAACATACCCGACCATAGCTGCCTTTTCTTGTTGTCAAGCTGGCCCCGCACCAAAACGTTGCGGCTGTCCTGGGCGATGCGCGCATCGATGGTCTTGATCACGCCACGGAAAATCTGGCCGGGATAAGCATCAACCTCGACTTCAATGGCCTGTCCCGGCTTTAGAACATCGAACGATTTTTCGGGGATAGGGAAGTCGACGAAAATCGGATCGAGTTGCTGCAAGGTGATGAGGCTCGTTCCCGGCGACACATATTGTCCGAGATCCAATTTGCGAATGCCGACCCGTCCGGCGAACGGCGCGGTAAGCATTTTCTGGGCGATGATCGCGCGAACCCGCTCGGCGGCGGCGGCGGCCGAATCGCGCGCGGCCTCGGCGGCATCGAAATTTGCCTTGGCCGTGTTGCCTTTCTGCATCAGCTGACGCTGTCGTTCGAGCGCCAGTTCGGCGTTCTTGAGGACCGCGAGATTATTCTTGAGATCGGCCTGCTCCACCGAATTGTCGATTTCAAAAAGAGGGGCGCCCTTTTCAACGTCCTCGCCCGACTCGACGCGGACCGATACGACCGCTCCGCCGATTTGCGGCGCGATGTCGATTTCTTGCACCGCCCTAAAGGTGCCAATCGCGGGCAGGCGCGGCGCCCAGGTCTCGATTTTGGCCACGGCCACCGCGACCGTAGCGGGGGGAGGAGGCGCCTGTAGGATGAAGCGCTTGATCATCCCAGGCTTGACGACGAAATGGAAATAGCCAAGGCCGCCGCCAAGAGTTGCAAGCAAGATCAATACGGCAATGAAAATGATACTGCGCTTCATGTTTGTCGACCGGTCTTAAGTCAGGTTGGAGGAATCGGGCAAGCCCGGATCATCTAAATCTCAAACAAGATGTTGCGGCAAATCTGAATCTGGCCGCCGCCCGCCGATGCGCGGGTCCACACAACGATTTTGCCACGCGGGACTAGCGAAGCTCAAGAATTGCCGCATCGAAATCTGTTGGTTCCAATCATATGAATCCGTGGCTTGGCTGCAATTTCGCCGCCATCCCGCCACCTGAACTCTATGGTCTCAGGCCGAATCCTGCCTTTGCGAGGCACAAACTTATAGCAAATTGGACCGGTAAATCACAACACAAGCGGGCGAAACTACGGCAAAGGCAATAGGATATTTTTTCAACGAATTGTTTGCGCGGGTCGCCGCGCGAAACTTCGGTTTAGGACCGTTGGGTCCAAGCGAAATTTGAAACTCGCGTCGACGCTTGATGCGCCGAGCGACTTTGCCTCAGCGTCCTTGGTATCGCCGTCCCATGCTTGCCTGTATCTTGGCGAACTCGAGTGCCTCGCCGTGGTCCCCTAAACAAACCGTATTGACCGTCTGGCGCGCATCGGCTATTGGTTCATTGGCGGCAAGGGTTCGTCCCATGAAAATCATTGTTATCGTAGTGCGCGCGCCGGTGGCGGGACGGAGATAGGCTCCGCTCTCCCTCAGCTGGCGCTAATCCCTGGCCCTGATGGGCCTTTTTTATTGTCCAAAATCAAGAAATCGCAAACAATCTCCGCGAAAGGCTCCTTTGGAGAAAGATATGACCAATTTGATGACCGGAGCGGAAATGGTCATCCGGGCATTGCGGGACCAGGGGGTCGAAACCATTTTCGGCTATCCGGGCGGCGCTGTCCTGCCGATCTACGACGCCTTGTTTCAACAAGATCACATCAAGCATGTGCTGGTGCGCCACGAACAGGGGGCGGCGCATGCCGCCGAGGGCTTTGCCCGGTCGAGCGGCAAGGCCGGCGTGCTTTTGGTGACCTCCGGTCCCGGCGCCACCAACGCGGTCACCGGCTTGACCGATGCGTTGATGGATTCGACCCCGCTCATTTGTATCACCGGCCAGGTGCCAACCCATCTCATCGGTTCGGACGCCTTCCAGGAATGCGACACGGTCGGCATCACCCGGCATTGCACCAAGCATAATTATCTAGTCCGCCAGATCGAGGATTTGCCACGCGTGCTGCACGAGGCTTTTTACGTCGCCCAGAACGGGCGCCCCGGGCCGGTCGTTGTCGATATCCCGAAGGACGTGCAATTCGCGGTCGGCGCCTACATTGGCCCGCGCAACATCGAGCACAAAACCTATCGACCGAAGCTTGATGGCGATCTGGGCCAGGTCGCGCGGACCGTCGCGCTAATGGCGGCGGCCAGGCGTCCCGTTTTTTATACAGGCGGCGGAATCATCAACTCGGGCCCCGAGGCCTCGCGCCTCCTGCGCGAGCTCGTTTCGCTCACGGGATTTCCGCTCACCTCGACCTTGATGGGGCTTGGCGCGTATCCGGCATCGGGCAAGAACTGGCTCGGCATGCTCGGCATGCACGGCACTTATGAAGCCAATAATGCGATGCACGATTGCGATTTGATGATCGCGATTGGCGCGCGCTTCGACGATCGCATCACCGGCCGGCTCGATGCTTTCTCGCCGGGCTCGAAAAAGATCCATATCGACATCGATCCGTCCTCGATCAATAAGAACGTGAAAGTAGATCTCGGAATTGTCGGCGATTGCACCCATGTGCTGCGTCAGCTGATCGAGGCGTGGCGCGGCCATTCCGGTAATGCCGCGGCGCTTGTCAAATGGTGGGCGCAAATCGACGAATGGCGGGCGCGCAAATCGCTGTCCTTCAAGAATTCGAAGGACGTGATCAAACCGCAATATGCGGTACAGCGCCTTTACGAACTGACGAAAGCGCGCGATACCTACATCACCACCGAGGTCGGCCAGCACCAGATGTGGGCGGCGCAGCACTACCATTTCGAGGCGCCGAACCGCTGGTTGACGTCGGGCGGCCTGGGCACCATGGGCTACGGGCTTCCGGCGGCCATCGGCGCGCAGATGGCGCATCCCGGCAGTCTCGTCGTCGATATCGCGGGCGAGGCCTCGATCCTCATGAACATGCAGGAACTTTCGACCGCCGCGCAATATCACCTGCCGGTCAAGATCTTCATCCTTAACAACGAATATATGGGGATGGTGCGGCAATGGCAGGAACTCCTGCATGAAGGCCGCTATTCCCAAAGTTATTCGGCCGCGCTGCCCGATTTCGTCAAGCTTGCCGAAGCCTACGGCGCGCACGGCATCCGCTGCTCGGACCCGACCGTCCTCGATGAGGCCATCATGGAGATGATCGAAACGCAAAAAACCGTCATCTTCGATTGCGTCGTCGACAAGACCGAGAATTGCCTGCCGATGATTCCATCGGGCAAGGCGCACAACGAGATGCTTCTTCCCAGCGACGACGAGGCAATCGAAGCCGCGATCGATGCCGCCGGCAAGATGCTGGTGTAACACTATGAACGCTCCAGCGCCCCCCCTCTCGCCCTATTCCTCGGCCCTCGGCAAGTCGAATATCGAGGTCCACACGCTCTCGGTCCTGGTCGATAACGAGCCGGGCGTTCTGGCCCGCGTCGTCGGACTTTTTTCGGGACGCGGCTATAATATCGAGAGTCTAACAGTGGCCGAGGTCGCCCATGCCGAACATCTTTCGCGCATCACTATTGTCACATCCGGGCCGCCGGAGGCGATCGAGCAAATCGGCCATCAGCTGGAGCGGCTCGTGCCGATCCACAAGGTCACCGATATGACCAAGCGCGGCAACGCCGTCGAGCGCGAGCTCGCGATGATCAAGGTCGCGGGAAAGGGGCAAGATCGCGACGAGGCCTTGCGGCTTGCCGAGGCCTTTCGCGCGCGGGTGATCGACGCCTCGATAGAGAGCTTTGTTTTCGAGATCACCGGCGCGGCCGGCAAGATCGACCAATTTGTCGAGCTGATGCGCCCGATCGGTCTCGTCGAAGTATCGCGCACCGGCGTCGCCGCGATGTCGCGCGGTCCAAATGCGACGTGAGGCGGCGCATCCCTGATATTTTGACCGCTGCGCCGGTGCCGGCATTGTTAATCCGTCGATACGCGTCTTCGCAATTTTATTTGAAAGCGCCGAGCCTAAGTAAGTCAGTCTGGGCATATACGATGCCCGCTCGCTCGACTTTAGCCGCCCATGCGGCATGGTTTCTCGCGCAGCGCCGTGGAGGACATCGGCGAGCGCGGCCCATGCAGGAATGTGAATGCCGGCGGCGAGGCCATGGCGAGAAGCCCACCGTCGGTCTCGTCGCGGCGGTAGCGCGCCAATGCTTCCGCCGCCCGCCCGTGCGGCGCCGTCAGCGTCGAGCCGGGGCGATCGATAATCGCTATTGGAACAAGCCTCGCGATGTCGCGCCAGCGTTGCCAGCGATCGAAGTGGCAAAAATTATCCGCCCCCATCAGCCAGACGAAATGCACGCCGGGACAGCGCTGCATCAAATACGAAATCGTCTCGAACGTATGAGCGGAGCCGATCGCGACTTCAAACGCCGTGATGTTGATGCGCGGATGTTGACTAACCCTACGCGCCGCTTCGACGCGCTCGGCAAACGGCGCCAGTTTCCGCGCATCTTTCAATGGATTGGCGGGGGAGACGAGCCACCAGACGCGATCGAGGCACAGGCGCCGTAATGCCAGCAGGCTCGCCGCGCGGTGGCCTTCGTGCGGCGGATTGAAACTGCCGCCGAACAAGCCGACGCGCAGGCCAGGCACGAACGGCGGCAGTCTGGCGTAGAGCGCGAAACTCAAGGGCGAATCTGCCCATCGCCGCGCACGCGATATTTGAAGGAGGTCAGCTGCTCTAGTCCTACCGGGCCACGCGCGTGCATCCGGCCCGTCGCAATCCCAATCTCGGCGCCGAAGCCGAACTCGCCGCCGTCGGCGAATTGCGTCGAGGCATTGTGCATCACGATGGCCGAATCGACCTCTTTCAAGAAGCGCTCCGCCGCCGCCTGGTTTTCGGTCACTATGCAATCGGTGTGATGCGAACCAAAAGTTTCGATATGCGCGATGGCCTCGTCAAGGCCGTCGACCACCCGCACGGAAATGATCGCGTCGAGATATTCGGTGCTCCAATCCGCCTCGCTTGCCGGCGTAACCCTTGGATCCACGGCAAGCGTGGCGGCGTCCCCGCGCACCGCGCAGCCGGCATCGAGCAGCAACTTGACGAGCGGCGCGAGATGGGTGCGCGCGCAGGCGCGATCGACAAGCAAAGTCTCGGCCGCGCCGCAAATCCCTGTGCGCCGCAGCTTGGCGTTGAAAACGATTTTCTCCGCCTTGCTGAGATCGGCGTCGCGCTCGACGAACACATGCACGATGCCTTCGAGATGCGCGAAAACCGGCACTCTTGCCTCGGCCTGGACGCGGGCGACGAGGCTTTTGCCGCCGCGCGGCACGATCACATCGAGATTGCCGGAAAGGCCGCCGAGCATCGCGCCAACCGCCGCGCGGTCCCTTACCGGCACGAGGGCCATGGCGGCCGTTGGCAGACCTGCCTTATCGAGGCCGTCCATAAGACACTCATGGATGCGCCGCGCGGAAAAAAAGCATTCCGAACCGCCGCGCAGGACTACCGCATTGCCAGCTTTTAGGCAGAGCGCCCCGGCGTCGGCGGTCACCGCCGGGCGGCTTTCATAAATGACCCCGATAACGCCGAGCGGGGTTGCAACCCGCTCGATTGAAAGCCCGTTCGGCCGCTCGAACCGCGCGAGCACGCGGCCTACGGGATCGGAAAGAGCGGCGATGGCGTCGAGGCCGCTTGCCATGGCCTCGACGCGGGCGCTATCGAGTGCCAGCCGGTCGAGTGACGCGCTTTTCGCGGCGCCGTCCGTCTTGGCGGCCGCCATGTCGGCCGCGTTGGCGGCAAGGATGTCTGCCGCGCGCCCGCGTATTGTCGCCGCGGCGGCGCGCAGCGCCCGGTTTTTCGTCTCGGTCGAAGCAAGCGAAAGAGCCTGCGCGGCGGCGCGGGCCGAGCGCCCGATTTCGGCCATGACGTCCGCCGTGTTGGCTTCGCGGCCATCCTCGATCGTTCTAAGACTTCCCATCCGTGAGCGGCTCCTTTGCGGTAATCGGGTCGCGAGCAAGAACCATATCATCCCGGTGGATGATCACCGCACGCCCCGCGGTGCCTAGCAAGCTCAGGATGTCCTGCGAATTGCGTCCGGCGATCAAGACCGCCTCGCAGGCGTCATAGCCGACAAGACCGCGCCCGATCTCGGCCGCGCGAGCATCGCGGATCAACACGCAATCGCCGCTCGTGAAACTGCCCTCGACCCGCGTCACACCAGCGGGCAGCAGGCTCTTGCCATTGGCGATGGCCCTTGCCGCTCCGGCATCGACATGCAAGGCGCCGCGCGGCTCCAGCGAACCGGCGATCCATTTTTTTCGCGCGGTGACCGGGTTGGAGCTGGATAAGAACCAGGTGCAAGGCACCGGCGCATGAAGGCGCGACACCGGATGCGCGATCCTTCCGTCGGCGATCAGCATGTGGGTGCCGCCATTCGTCGCGATTTTCGCCGCCTCGATTTTGGTGCGCATGCCGCCGCGCGACAGGGCCGAGCCTCCGCCGCCGGCCATCGCCTCGATCGTCGCGTCCACCCGCGCAACCACTGGAACAAGCTCGGCCGCGGGGTTTTCGCGCGGGGGCGCTGTGTAAAGCCCAGGCACGTCGGAGAGCAGAATCAAGAGATCGGCGCTCGCCATGGTCGCGACGCGGGCGGCTAAGCGATCGTTGTCGCCGTAGCGTATTTCGGATGTCGCGACCGTATCGTTCTCGTTGATAACCGGCACGGCGCGGAGATCGAGAAGACGGCCAATCGTCGCCCGCGCGTTCAGATAGCGATGGCGCTCCTCGGTATCGCCAAGTGTGACCAGAATCTGCCCGGCGGTGATCTTCCTATCCGCGAGCACTTCCGCCCAGATTCGCGCCAACGCGATCTGGCCCACGGCGGCGGCGGCTTGGCTGTCTTCGAGCTTTAGGGCGCCTCCGGGGAGCCCCAGCACGGTGCGCCCGAGCGCGATCGAGCCGGACGAAACGACGAGGACATCGGTTCCTCGCGCGTGCAAATCCGCGATGTCCTTTGCAAGCGATTCGAGCCAGCGCCGCTTGACGCAGCCTTGTTCGCGATCGATCAGCAGGGAGGAGCCGGCCTTGATGACGATACGGCGGAAGCCGTTGAGGCTCGGCAAGGTGGCGGAGGGCGCCGCGGTTTGGTGTGCCACGCTCAAGGGTGCCACTCGGCGACGACGCCCGGCATAACTCTCTTGGCGTTCTCGGCCTCGCCGATCATCGTTGCGAGCCGACGTAGGGCTTCCCGCATGTTGGCGCCAGTTACCGCCGAAAGCCGCAGTGGCGTCTGCTTGGCGGCGCGTTTTAGCCGCAACCCCTGAACTTGCAGCGTGGCTTGATCGACACTGTCGGTCTTGGCGAGCGCGACGATCTCAGGCTTTTCCGCAAGACCATTGCCATAGGCTTCGAGCTCGCGGCGCACGGTTTTATAAGCCTTGCCCGCATGTCCGGTTCCTGCATCGACAAGGTGGAGAAGCACCCGGCAGCGCTCGACGTGACCCAAGAACCTATCGCCAAGTCCACGGCCATCGTGCGCCCCTTCGATAAGGCCCGGAATGTCGGCGACAACGAATTCCCGGCCGTCGCAAGTGGCGGCGCCAAGTTGGGGATGCAGGGTGGTGAATGGATAATCGGCGATCCTCGGCCTTGCCGCGCTGACCGCCGCAAGGAAAGTCGATTTGCCGGAGTTGGGCAGGCCGACGATTCCAGCGCTAGCAATCAGTTTCAGCCGCAGCAGTATGACACGCTCTTCGCCCTTTTGGCCCGGATTGGCCCGGCGCGGGGCCTGATTGGTCGAAGTCTTGAAATGGCTATTGCCGAAGCCGCCATTGCCGCCCAATGCGAGACGGACGCGTTGCCCGGTTGCCGTTAAATCGGCAAGCGGAACCTCGCCCTCCTCATCGAAAATCTGGGTTCCCGCGGGGACCTTCAATATCGCATTGGCGCCTCTGCTTCCGGCGCGGTTTTTGCCCATGCCGTGCATTCCGCTGGCTGCCTTAAAATGCTGCTGGTAGCGATAATCGACCAAGGTATTGAGGCCAGCGGCGCATTCGGCGATGACGTCGCCGCCGCGTCCGCCGTCGCCGCCATCCGGGCCGCCGAATTCGATAAATTTCTCACGCCGGAACGACAGGCAACCGGCGCCGCCGGCGCCTGAACGAATGGTGACTCTGGCCGAATCGAGAAATCTCATGGCAAATTCTTGTCTTGAATCTGAACTTTAATCTGAACTTTGGCGCGCGGACCGGGGCGCCAGGATCATGCCAGAACCGAAAAAGCCGATCAACTTTTTTAAAATCCTGCTCCCTTGCCAATGGCCTGGCAGCCGTTGGCGCGGAAAGAAAGTTCAGCAACCTTTAGCTCGAAAGAGAACCCCCGATGACGTCCGATCCTTTACCCCCTCTTCGTCTTGGGGGTCTGACGCCGTCGTTGGTGCGAACGCCGGGAACGCGGAGCCCCAGGCGTCGTAGCCCGGCGCGCACACCCAATCTTGATCTTCCAGAGGGTATTGGCCCGCGGCCGCTCGGCGAAACCCTTTCGCGCACGCCCCTCCAGCGGGGAGCCCATTCCGGCGGCCAGTAGCTCGGGCAGCCGCCGGCGGAACGGGACACGCAGATATGCGGGCCAGTAGTGGTAAACATGTCGTGGCTCTCCGAGATCAGGGTCCGC
The DNA here is from genome assembly GCA_050728695.1 of Methylocella sp. Taxonomy (GTDB): domain Bacteria; phylum Pseudomonadota; class Alphaproteobacteria; order Rhizobiales; family Beijerinckiaceae; genus Methylocapsa. The sequence continues at coordinate 12,822 of JBOHJV010000072.1, forward strand.
TCAAGGAAGTAACCGCTGAGAAATTGATTCACGTTATGCACGGGCGGCGGGGCATCTTGCAGCTTAGGCCACATCTGATCGCCCAGGTTCAGCGCCTCCTTCATGAGGTAGGCATCGGAGGAATGAAGACCGAGGACGCCGTCGTTCCACATTTGCGCATCGCGAGAAATCTTGAACGGCTGCCCGCTCAGAAGTATTTGGTCGTGTGATGATAACTGTAACATCACAGAGAAGACCTCGGCTACCAGATAAGATAAACCCACTCGTGCCTCCAAAAGTTCTTGAAGCCGCGCAACCCCAGCCGCGACCATCTCAGGCGTTACATCGACGACCAAAGGCGGCACCGCCTGTACGGTAGCTTCGCTGCCCTGTCTAGGCTCAGATACGATGTGTTTTTGCTTTGTCAACGTTACAATTGCCGCTTGCAAATGAGAACAAACCATGTACAATTGAACCTTCGCCGCAAAATTTGCGGATAGGCCCCGCTCATGCCAGAAGGGAAGATCGCCATGACCCAAGCAAATCTCCGTCTCGTGGAAGGGACGTCCGTGGACAAGACCAAGGCGCTCGACGCCGCGCTGTCGCAGATTGAGCGGGCCTTCGGGAAGGGCTCGATCATGCGCCTCGGGAAAAACCAGAAGGCGGTCGAAATCGATACCGTGCCGACAGGTTCGCTCGGGCTGGACATCGCGTTGGGGGTCGGCGGCCTGCCGCGCGGGCGAGTCGTCGAGATTTACGGTCCGGAATCCTCGGGCAAAACCACCTTGACGTTGCATGTCATCGCCGAGGCCCAGAGAAAGGGCGGCGTCTGCGCTTTCATCGACGCCGAGCACGCGCTCGATACCATATATGCGCGAAAGCTCGGGATTAATCTCGAAGATCTTTTGATCTCGCAGCCAGACACCGGCGAACAGGCGCTCGAAATCACGGATACGCTGGTGCGTTCCGGCGCGGTCGACGTTCTCGTCATCGATTCGGTCGCGGCGCTCACTCCGCGTGCCGAGATCGAAGGCGAAATGGGCGACAGCCAACCCGGTCTCCAGGCACGGCTCATGAGCCAGGCGCTGCGCAAGCTCACCGCCTCGATCTCACGCTCGCAAACGACGGTGATCTTCATCAATCAAATCCGGATGAAAATCGGCGTCATGTACGGAAGCCCGGAGACCACGACTGGCGGCAATGCGCTAAAATTTTATGCGTCGGTCCGGCTCGATATCCGCAGGATCGGATCCATCAAGGACCATGACGAAGTCACCGGAAATCAAACTCGCGTCAAGGTCGTGAAGAACAAGCTCGCGCCGCCGTTCAAACAGGTCGAATTCGATATCGTCTACGGCGAGGGCATTTCCAAGACGGGCGAACTTATCGATCTTGGCGTAAAGGCAGGCGTCGTCGAAAAATCCGGGGCCTGGTTCTCCTACGATAGCCAGCGGCTCGGCCAAGGCCGGGAAAATGCAAAGAATTTTCTCAAGGCCAATCCGCAAATTGCCGAACGGATCGAGCAAGGCATTCGCGCAAACTCCGGGCTCGTCGCCGACCGTCTTCTCGACCAATCTGGCATGAGCGGCCCGGCCGACAAGGACGGCGAGCCGTTATGAGCGATGGGGACCTCACGACTTTCGTCGCCGGTCGCCGGTTCGGGACGGTCCTCGTCGATCCGCCTTGGCGCTTTGCAAACCGCACGGGCAAGATGGCTCCCGAGCATCGGCGGCTTTCGCGCTATGCCACGATGACCGTCGCCGAGATCGCGGCGCTGCCGGTTGGCGAGATCGTCGCTCCGGCCGCCCATCTCTATCTTTGGGTTCCCAACGCGCTATTGCCGTTCGGCTTGCAGGTGATGGAAGCATGGGGCTTCCAGTACAAAACCAACGTTGTCTGGCACAAGCTGCGCAAGGACGGCGGTTCGGACGGTCGAGGCGTGGGCTTCTATTTCCGCAACGTCACGGAGCTGATCCTGTTCGGAGTGCGCGGGAAAAACGCGCGGACGCTCGCGCCGGGGCGGAGACAGGTCAATTACATCGGGACTCGGAAGCGTGAGCATTCCCGCAAGCCCGATGAACAGTATGCCATCATCGAAGCCTGTAGCCCCGGTCCCTATCTAGAATTGTTCTCGCGCGGCAAATGCCGCGGCTGGGCCGTATGGGGCAATGAGGCGGTCAAGGGTTATGAGCCGCGGTGGCCGACTTATTTCAACTCGGCGACGGAACGCCGCTTGCCGGCGGGGTGACATCATCGAGATGGAGCCGTTGCGGGTGGCGAATGCCAGCACTGGCAATCGCCGCCGCCGGCGTCGGCGCCGGCGCCATCCAGGCGCGGAATCAGCTTTTCGTGGTGTGTGGTCGCCCTGCCGTAGGACGTGCCTTTGCCAAGGCGATCGAAGATCTTTGGAACTCGCTGCGGCGCGTCACGATCACGCCAATAAATCGCCCGCAACTCGAAGAGCAGCCGAAAATTGTTCAGGTCCCGGTCGAAGAACGGGTCCGCTTGACTTCGACGGCCGCCCGGCCCTTGAAGCAGTCGACCGAATGGGTTGGGCTGGCAAACCGCCTATCATCGATCGGGATCGCGGTCGCAAAGTTCTTTTCAATCCGACCCCGCTTTTTGAACGCACCATAGAGCCACCGCGAGATCGACGAGCGGTTTCCGCCTTCCGCCTCGGAGCGGTACAGCGGGAACTCGCAAGATTGCGACAATGTCGGCCTATTCGTTGGGGCAAACCGTCGTGAGCGCGCCGGTGGCATTCCGCCACACCTCGACATGGTATAGGTCGCGCAAATCGCTAGGAACAAGGTGCTCGGTAGACATGGCCCACTCGCCGCGACCGGCAACATGCCGGGTCCTTGTCGGAGGGTAATCGCAATCAAATTGTGACCGGCATTTTTCTGAGAGACTCGTTATTCCGGCCGGCTCTTTTGAGCTTTCTCCGCTTTGAGATTTTGGTGGTGCCCGCGGTTAGGATGTTGAGGGTCGTGTGGCCGAGGATCGCCAGATTTTCCGGTCCGTTGTCGAGTCGGTTTCGCGTTTGATCCTCGTTCATGGTGACATCCAGGACCCAATGCCGAGGGTTCTCGATTCCCCAATGAGCGCGCGCGACTTCATTCA
>JBOHJV010000073.1:0-15566 GCA_050728695.1 Methylocella sp.
GGGGCACGCCGCTGCGCAACCCAATAGGCACAATTTTCGCCCCAACTCTGCCTAACGCGGGACGAGATCCCGGGAGCATTTGCTTCGGCATTCGCAAAAATTGGCGAAAACGGCGGTCGTTAGGTCGTATAACAAGCTTGAGCGTGCACGGTCAAAGCGGGAATACCCTTCAAGATCTGGGAAACCGAGTAAACGGCGGAGATTTGATTGCCGCAAGTTGGACTGGTTACAGTAAATACCGATGGCGAAGGGTTTAGTCCAAAGGATTGCGCAGCCGCGTAACTTTGGGTGTCGGCGACGGTGTCGCAAACCGATCGATTGACGGTGAAGCAGCGTGCAGCCTGTTCTGCTCCGTGCTGCAACGCAAATTGTGCCCACATCCCGAAACTGAGTTGCCAAACGCCGAGCAACATCAAAAGGAATACAGGGAGGGTCAGCGCAAATTCGACAGCGGAAGCGCCCCGTTGGTCGTTGAAGAAGATCTTGCGTGTCATCGGATTCTCTCGGTTGCTTGGTAGGAAAGCGTCACGGTACTTTGTTGCCATGGATTGGGAATGATCGGGGTAAAGAGAGCCTGTGCGGAAGACGTGGCGTAAGTGCCGGCGGTGAACCCGCTTGAACAAGTGGTGGTACAAGTACAGGTGGATGTACAGGTCTTGACGACCGTCACCCCGGTCGCCGATGCGCACCCGCAAAATTGCGACGGCGCGGGCGTCGCCGTGATGCTCGCGTAAGCGGTCGCATTGGTGATGGCGGTCGACATTTTGGTCGAATCGAATCCTTTCGCGCGGGCGTAAATAATGCCGGCCTGCGCGGCATACTGCACTTGCGTTTCTCGTAAGATGGAGATGCCCAATTCGCCGGCGCCCAAGACCCCCGTAACGAGGAGCGGCGACACCAACGCCAATTCAACTGCCGCTACGCCGGCAATGGCCAGGCGCTCCCGGCTAAAGAAAGCAGCAAGTCGTTTTGCCAAAACCATCAACATCCCTCTGTGTCTCGACATGCGCGATCACTCCGCAAGCTTGGCTGGCGCCGCGGACGACGGGCCAAGGGTCACGGCGCATTTCGAGAAGCTCGCGCCGGTGAGGGCGAACACGATCGTATCGGCGATGAGGCGCGTGCATTGTCCAGTGTGCGTCGTCCCCCCGTTGACCGCGTAAGTCACCAGCGAATGCGGCGCGTAGATCGTTCCGATCAAATTAACTGTTGGGCTTAGGGTAAAAGCTAGACCGAGGCCAGGCAACACGCCAAGCACCGCAGGGCGGTCTTCAAAAACGACCAATCCGGCATATGTTCCCGATGACGGCGCGGTCAAATTGATTGTGCCAAGAAGGCTCAGCCCCGGCAAATTGATGAGTGGGTTGCTTGAGGTCAGCACGACCGTGACATCCGTGCCAGTCACTGTGCCCCCGAGGAGAACCGAGAGGCCGAATCCCCCGACGATCCCCCCCCCATCCATGTAGTAGGTGCCGGGACTAAGCGTGACGTTGCCGCCCCCGTTTACGGTCAGGCCGCCGCAGTAGACGCCTGGCGACAAAGTAGCGGGGCCGGTTATAACCAAGTTAGTGTGGTCACAGCTAGAAATTGCGGGAATGGTCGTGCCTGCATAAGGGTCGGGCGTCGCGGCGGCATGGACAGGCGTGGGGGTGACCGTCCCAAGGAGGCCGAGAAAGCCCCCGACCACATTGACCTTTTGCGCCGTAATTGAGGAAAAGAGGGCCACGGTCAGCGCCAGCAGACCCGGCGAGTTGTCGGCGACGGTGCATTTATCGGCCAAAACGTTAGCAAATGCCGCGGCTGCGATGCCGGTCACAAGTGAGACTAGGGGCGTTTGGCTAAGAGCAATTACGCAAGGTATCGAGCTGTCGGCGACGGCGACCGAACGGGCTTGGACGACCACCGGGGACTTGAGAAAGAGCGACGAGAACAAGGTTTTTTGGGGTTGTTTGATGATGACTTCAACGGCCCCTGTGTTCGCCACATTAGGACCCGATAGAGGCGGATTATTCACGGTAACGGTCGTGCCGCTTGTGCCGTTGACAAATTTATAGGATGCCGCCGTCGCGTCGGCTTGGAGGGTCAGATTCGTGTTGCCGGCATTGAGGCCGACGGCGGCGCTGATCGCGGCGGAATCGGCCGCGCCCTGCATCGCTTCTTGGGTCGAATACCAGCTGCCGGTTTCGGAGCCCAGAGCAAGGGCGGCAATGAAGATCGGCGCGACGAGTCCAATCACAACCCCGTAGGCGCCGGACCGATCGCGCATGAAGCGTGCGGCGAGGCCAAATGCCGCCAATCGAGGGCGCTCGGTCGCGATCGCCGGCCTCGCCGCTACGCCAGCTATGCCATGGCGCTCCCTGCCGAAGAACGCACTGAGTGGTTTTGACAAAACCATCAACATCCCTCCGGGTTTCAACATGTGCGATCACTCCACGATCTGGGCTGGCGCCGAGGACGCCAGGCCATCGGTTACGGCGCATTTCGAGAAGCTCGCACTGCCGACGGCGAAGTTGATCGTATCGGCGATGAGGCGCGTGCATTGTCCGGTTTTCGTCCCCGAGCTGAGCGCGTAAAGCACCGTCGAAAACGGCGCGTAGATCGTGCCGACCAAATTATTTTGCGTGCCTCCGCGAAGAGTTAGAACGGCGAGGGTCGCACCGGGGTCGGCAAAGAGGACCAATCCGGCGTATTGTCCCGATGTCGGCGCGGTCAAATTGATGACGCCACCGGGGAAGAGCCCGCCGAGGTCAAGGCTCAATAAATTGCTTAACGGGCCGCTTGTCGTCAGGACGATCGTGACCCCTGTGCCGGTCACGGAGCCGCCGGTTTTAACCGTGAGGCCTCCCTTGAGGGCCCCCGATAAGAGATTGCCATCCATGTAGTAGGTGCCGGGACTAAGCGTGACGGTGCCGCCAGCCCCTACAAGTATGCCGCCGCAGTAGCGGCCCGGAGACAAGGTAACCGTGCCGGTTATAGTATTCGTGCTAGATACAGTTGGAGAAAAGCTATTCGGGTTACAGGGAAGACTAGTAAATGTTGGGTCGACGGTCGTGCCTGCAAAAGGATCGACCGTCGCGGGGGCTCCGGTGTGAACCCCTTGCGTCGTGGTGACAAACCCAAGGATGTTGACAAAGCCCCCGACCACATTGATTTTTTGCGCCGTAATACTGGACGCGGCGTCCACGGTCAGCGCAAACGGAGACGGCGAGTTGTCGGCGACATTGCATTTGTCGGCCAAAACGGCACTGGCGAGCTGAACGGTGATGCCGGCCACAAGTAGGGAGTGGTTCAGGGCAATAACGCAAGGTATGCCGTTGGCGGCGACGGCGACCGAACGGCCCTGGACAACCACCGGAGACTTGAGGAAAAGCGACGAGAACAAGGTTTTTTGGGGTTGTTTGATGATGACTTCGACGGCCCCTGGGGTCACCACATTAGGACCCGATAGAGGCGGTTGATTCACGCTAACGGTGGTGCCGTTCGAGCCGTTGACAAAGCCATAGGATGACGCTGCCGCGTCGGCTTGGAGCGTCATGTTCGTATTGCCATCGTTAATGCCGACAGCGGCGCTGATCGCGGCGGAATCGGCCGCGCCCTGCATCTTTTCATGGGTCGAGTACCAGCCGCCGGTTTCAGAACCTAGAGCGAGGGCGCCAATGAAGACCGGCGCCATCAGTCCAAACGTAACCCCGTAGGCGCCGGAGCGATCGCGCATGAAGCGTGCGGCGAGGCCAAACGCCGCCAATCGTGGGCGCCGGATCGCGACCCCCCGGCCAGGAACGCGCGGCCATGATAATAAACAACGGCAATTTTTATGAATAAATGGGAATACGATTACCTTTTTTAACATTATTAGCTCGCAGCATTCCGGTCACGTCTTGATAATCCATGTCTATACGGAATGTTGCAATTCATTCTTTAGATAATACATGTAATTTGATCGAGTATTGGAGTATTCCCTCTCTCATTCGTGATTGCGCGCACGCCCCTCCGCGTTTCCGGGAGGGGAAAGCCGGGCAAGACGCGCTTTTGGCCTACCACCGGGCAATTCGTTGTGGTCTTGGTAAAAAAGAGCAAAAGCTTTACTATGAAGGGCCGGTTTCCGATTCGCGCCGCCATCGCGGCGCAACCGGCGTTTTCCTTGGGAGCTCGTCATGGCCGACATCAACGCAACCGTTTCCAACCTCCTCGAAAAAATCTCCAAGTTGCTCGAGAAACCATACAACGCGATGGCGCTGGGCGCCGGTCTGACGTTCCTGCTTCTCCTTCTTTTTCACGTCACGAGTCTCGGAGGCGGCTATTTCGGGGCGTTCTTCACCTTCCTCCACGTCGTCTCGGGCATCGCGTGGATTGGCCTTCTGTATTATTTCAACCTGGTGCAAATCCCTATCATGCCGATGATTCCGCCCGAGCTGAAGCCGGGAATTGGCCAATATATCGCGCCCGAGGCGCTATTTTGGTTCCGATGGTCGGCGCTCGCCACCGTGGTGACCGGCCTCATCGTGTTTTCGACCAGCAGTGCAGTCCACAACCTAACCATCGTCACCGGCGGCCTCCTCGGCCTCCTCATGGCCTTCAATGTTTGGTTCGTCATCTGGCCGAACCAGAAGAAAGTGCTTGGCCTCGTTCCCGCCGACGACGAAGCCAAAACGCAAGCCGCGCGGCTCGCGATGCTGACGTCGCGCGCCAATTTTGTCCTGTCGCTGCCGATGCTTTATTGCATGGTGACGGCGCGGCTTGTCGGATGATTTTCGATTCGGCAAATGCAGCCGCGTGGCGCTTGTCTCCGGCAAGCGCGACGCGGCCTATTCCACCGTGACGCTTTTTGCGAGGTTGCGCGGCTGGTCGGCGTCCTTCCCCATGACGACGGCGGCATGGTAGGCGATCAATTGGACCGGCACCGCATAGACCATCGCCGAAAACTCCGGCGCGACATCCCCCATGACGATGGCGGCGGCGGCCTCGGTGGCAAATTCGCGGGCGACACGGGCATCGCCAATCAGGATCACTCTTCCGCCGCGAGCGGCGACTTCCTGCATGTTCGAGAGCGTTTTTTCGAGCACGGAGTCGTTCGGCGCGATGACGATCACCGGCATGTCCTGGTCGACGAGCGCGATCGGCCCATGTTTCAGCTCGCCCGCCGCATAGCCTTCGGCATGAATATAGGAAATCTCCTTGAGCTTGAGCGCCCCTTCGAGCGCCAACGGATAGGACGTGCCGCGGCCGAGATAAAGCACGTCGCGGACCTTGGCGATTTCCCGCGCCAGGATCTCGATGGCGCTGTCGCATTTGAGCGCTTGCGCGATGAGCCCCGGTATCGCCATGAGTTCGGCAACGAGCCGCGCCTCCGCCTTCTCGTCGATGGTGTTGCGGGCCCTGCCAAAAGCCAGCGCGAGGCAGGCGAGCACCGCGAGCTGACAGGTGAAGGCTTTCGTTGAAGCAACGCCGATTTCGGGGCCGGCAAGAGTCGGCGCGACAATGTCGCTTGCCCGCGCTATCGTCGAGGTCACTTGATTGACCACCGATACGATCTTCTGTCCCTTCGCCTTGGCGGCGCGAAGACACGCCAAGGTATCAGCGGTCTCCCCCGATTGGGAGATAAGGATGGTTAAGCCTCCTGGCTCTAGCGGCGGGTCGCGATAGCGAAATTCCGAGGCGATTTCGACATCGACGGGAAGCCGCGCAAATCGCTCGAACCAATATTTGGCGGCGAGCCCCGCGAAATAGGCCGTGCCGCAGCCGCAAATCGTCAGGCGCTGGAGCGCAACGATATCGACGGGCGGCGCGAAGGGCAGCGCCGCGCGGCCGGCCGGCAAGTCGAGATAATGCCCAAGCGTGCGGGCGGCGACCTCCGGTTGTTCGTGGATTTCCTTCGCCATGAAATGGCGATAGTTGCCCTTTTCGATCAGCGCCGCCGAGGCCGACGACTTGACCTTTCGCCGCTGAGCCAACTTGCCTTCGGCGTCGTAAAACCGCGCCGACGCATGGGTCAGGACGACGCGGTCGCCATCCTCCAGATAGGCGATCGTACCGGTGAAAGGGACGAGGGCAAGCGCGTCGGAGCCGAGAAACATCTCGCCTTCATGGTTGCCTTCGCCAAACCCTACCGCAAGCGGCGCGCCGCTGCTGGCGCCAATTAAAAGATCCTCCTCGGCCTCGAAGATCAAGGCAAGCGCGAAAGCACCCTTGAGGCGCGGCAGGCTCGACGCCACGGCCTCGTCCGGGGACAAGCCGCCGCGCATGGTTTCGGTCACGAGATGGGCGATGACCTCGGAATCGGTCTCGGTCGAAAACTCATGGCCCTTGGCTTGCAGTTCGCCGCGCAATTCCCGGAAATTCTCGATAATGCCATTATGCACGACGCCGACATTCGCGCTGACATGCGGATGCGCGTTATTTTCGCTCGGCCTGCCATGCGTTGCCCAGCGGGTATGGCCGATGCCGATTTTACCCGAGAGGGGTTCGGCGGCGAGACGAAGCTCCAGATTTTTGAGCTTGCCGCTCGCCCGCCTGCGGGTGAGCCGGCCCGCTTCCAAAGTCGCGATCCCAGCGGAATCATAGCCGCGATATTCGAGCCGCTTCAGCGCATCGACTAAGGATCCGGCGACCGGACCACGGCGTAGCATCGCAACGATACCGCACATTGAGAACCCTTCTTTCGACTTGCTGTTTGATTGAACGTTCGCTTTTCTCGGGCGATCCAGCAAAGAACCGCGCTCATTTCCGGTTCCTTTCCCGGAACGCCCTGGCCCAGCCTGGCTTTTCGATTTGGCGCGCACGGGCCAGCGCCAACCCATCTTGCGCGACGTCTTTCGTAACGGTGGACCCCGCTCCGACGTAGGCGCCATCGCCGATCTTGACCGGCGCCACCAAGGCGCTATTCGAGCCGATGAACGCCTGCGCGCCAACTTCCGTGCGATATTTGGAAAAGCCGTCGTAATTGCACGTAACCGTTCCCGCCCCGACATTCGTCCTGGCGCCGATGCTCGCGTCTCCAATGTAGCTCAAATGGCTAATCTTAGCGCCGACGCCGACGTCCGTCGCCTTCACCTCGACGAAATTGCCGATGTACACCCCCTGGGCGAGCGTGGTGCCAGGGCGCAGCCTAGCGAAGGGGCCGACCGCCGCATTTTGGCCGGTCGTCGTCCCCTCCAAATAGGAAAACGCGCGGACGCGGCTGCCTTCGGCGATGCTCACTCCCGGACCGAAGACCACATGTGGCTCGATGACAACGTCACGGCCAAGCCGCGTGTCGAACGCTAGGGTCACGCTCGAAGGGTCGATCAAGGTCGCGCCTTCCCGCATCGCCTTCGCGCGAAGCCGCGCCTGCAAAATCGATTCGGCGGCGGCGAGCTCTGCCTTGTCGTTGACGCCCAGCACCTCGTCCTCGGCGGTTATCTCGGCGGAAATGGATAAGCCGCGTGACTTCGCGACGGCGACGGCGTCGGTTAAGTAATATTCCTTCTGGCTGTTGGCATTGCCGATGGCATCGAGAAGCGCCAAGGCATGGCGCCCGTCGAGCGCCATCAAACCGGCGTTGCAAATTTTGATTTCCCGTTCCGCCGCGCTCGCGTCGCGATCCTCGCGAATGGCTTTGAGGGCGCCGTCCTCCAAAATGAACCTGCCATAGCCCGCTGGCTGCGTTGCTTCGAAACCCAAGGCGGCGATCGCATTTTGGCCTCCCGCAAGCGCCTTGCGCATGGCAACGAAAGTTTCAGGCCGAACGAGAGGCGTATCGGCGAAGACGACGAGAAGATCGTCGTAGCCGCGGCCAATCGCCTCACGCGCGGCCAGCACCGCATGGGCCGTTCCAAGCCTCTCATGCTGGACTTCGATTTCGGCATCGCGCACGATCGTCTTGGCTTCCGCCACGATTGCGTCGTGGTTTGGACCGGCCACGACGACGGTCCGCGCGGCGCCGGCTTCGACGAGCGAGCTTAAAACATGGGCGAGCATCGAGCGGCCGGCCAGCTCATGCAGCACCTTGGGCCGCGCCGAGCGCATCCGCGAGCTCTCGCCGGCGGCGAGAACGATCGCCAAACATGTGCGGCCCTGAAAAGGAATTGGGTCCATGAAACCTACTTCTCTAGGCGCGCAGGAGTCTCGCGCGAATGCCGTTTGGGAAAGATGTAAAGCCACAAAATCGAAAATTCGCGCACGCGCAACCTTTCCAGACCGCTCCGGGGAGTTAAAACAAGCCTTGCCATTCTCCGGACTCAGGACCTGGGGCACTGAAACAGGAAAAGCTCGGTGGCGTAAAAACACCCAAAAGGGAACTTACGTTCGCCCGGTTATCGTCTATAGAGATAAAACTAAAGCATTTTCTGAGAGTGCGGCGCGATCGGGCGCCGGCCAAGCCGGATTCATGGTCGAGCGCCGGGAGGTTTTGAAGTTCGTCCTTGGCGGGATGGCAGGCGGGATCGCCGCCCGCGCCGGCCTCGCCTCGCCGGCAAATGTCGCGACCCCCCCCGCCGCGCGAGAGGCTCCCCTTGGCTTCGCCTTGGGCGAACCATCGCCGTTCGATCCAAACATGGTCACCGAGGCCGCCAGAGCACAGTCGAAACAGCCCTTCAAACCGCATTCGGCCGACATCCCGGAAGAGTTTCGCAACCTTGGCTATGAACAATATGCGACCATTCGGCCGCGCCCGGGGACCGCTATCTGGGCCTCGGACAATATCGGCTTCGCGATCGAGCCGCTGCACCGCGGGTTCATCTTCTCTACGCCGATGGAGATCAATATTGTCGCGGAAGGCAAATCCCGGCGCGTCATTTATGATCCCGCGTTGTTCGATTTTGACAAGCTCGCCGTCGGGAAAAACCTTGGCGACATAGGTTTTTCCGGTTTTCGCGTGCTCGCGCAAGGCCAGGGCGGCTTTTCCGAGCTCGCCATTTTCCAAGGTGCAAGTTTTTTTCGCGCCGTGGCACCCGGCCAAACCCTGGGCACCATGGCGAGGGCCATGTCGATCAAGACCGCCGATCCGCGCGGCGAGGAGTTTCCGGCACTCCGCACGGTTTGGGTCGAACGTCCGACACTCGCCGCCGGCGCGCTCATCGTGCACGCGCTAATCGGTTCGGAGAGCGTGACCGGCGCGTACCGGTTTACCCTGCGGCCCGGCGAAGCCACGATCATCGACACGGAATGTACTCTCTTCGCCAGGGCGACGGTCGATAATTTGGGCCTCGCCACGATGAGCGCGACCCATCTCTTTGGCGCGATCGACGAGCGCCGCAATGACGATCTACGTCCGAGCGTGAGCGAGGTGACCGGTCTCCAGATATTGACCGGCAAGGGGGAGTGGCTGTGGCGGCCGGTCGCCAATCGCGACACGTTGCAAATTTCAACCTTCGTCGATGAAAATCCGCGCGGGTTCGGGTTTCTTCAACGTGACCGCAATTTCGATCATTACCAGGACGACGACCAGCACTTCGAGACCCACCCCTCGCTGTGGATCGAACCGATCGGCGACTGGTCCGCGGGCGGCGTTCAACTTATCGAAATTCCTTCCGATTCCGAAGCCAACGACAATATTATCGGCTATTGGAACCCAAAGCAGCCGCTTGCCGCCGGAAGCGAAACGTTTTTCGCGTACCGGCAGTTCTGGTGCTGGAACCCGCCGGAGCCGCCGCCGCTGGCAATCGCCACGCAGTCGCGTTCGGGGCGGGGTTCATTGCCGAAGCGCCGCCGCTTCATGGTTGAATTCTCCGGTGAAATTTTGGTCCCCCAAAACGCCGAAGCCCTAAAGCCGAATTTGAACGCGTCGCCGGGATCGATAACCGTGGTTCGAACGTTTACCTCGGCGGACAAGAAATCCTGCCGGATCCTGTTCGAACTCGATCCTCGGAACGAAGCCTCTTCGGAACTGCGCCTGGTGCTGGAGGCGGCCGGCAAACCGATCAGCGAGACATGGCTTTATCGATGGACGATCTAACCAATTCGCAGCCAACCTGGCCGGTGGTGACGCAGCTGCGCGAAGGCGCGCCCGACGCCTTCGCCTGCGTGCCGCCCGAAGCGCCGCTTGCGATGCCGACGCAAAGCCTTACCGAGTTCAACCGCACCGAACGCCGCGAGAAAATTACCCGCCACCCTTCTGTCGGCGGCTGGCTGACGCGACTTTTTGTATTTGGTGGCGGCCTGGGCTTGACCGTCTACGGCGCCTGCGAAATGTATAAGGTAGTCGAGATTGGCGGCGTTACGCCCCTCGAATGGGCGCTCCTTTTTCTCTTTGTCGCCAATTTTTCCTGGATCGCGCTCGCCTGCACCAGTGCCCTGGCGGGCTTTGTCTGGCTCTTGTTTTTCGCGCCGAAACCATCCTTGCCGCCGGTTTTATTGCGTAACCGCACGGCGATCGTCATGCCAGTCTACAATGAGACGCCGGCGCGCGTCTTTGGCGCGGTCGCGGCGATGTTCGAGGAGGTCGAGGCGAGCGGTCTCGGCCGCGCGTTCGAATGGTTTTTTCTCTCCGACACGACCAATCCGGAAATTTTTGTCGCGGAGGAACAAGCCTTCCTTGCCATGCGGGAGGGGCTTGGCCCAGGCTGCCGGGTGTTCTACCGGCACCGGCCCAGAAACCTCAATCGAAAGTCCGGTAATATCGAGGATTTCGTCACCCGCTGGGGCGGCCGCTACGAGCATATGGTGGTGCTCGACGCCGATAGTTTGATGGCCGGCGATACCATTATCGCGCTCGCCGCGGCGATGGAAGCAGACCCTGACGCGGGCATGATCCAAACGCTCCCGCTGATCGTCAACCGCAACACTTTATTTGCGCGCCTCCAGCAATTCGCGGCGCGCATCTATGGGCCGGTGATCGCCGCCGGCGTCTCGGTCTCGATGGGGCGCGACGGCAATTACTGGGGCCATAACGCGATCATTCGCACCGAGGCGTTCGCCGCGCATTGCGGCTTGCCGGTTTTGCGCGGGCGTCCGCCATTCGGCGGCCATATCCTCAGCCATGATTTTGTCGAGGCGGCATTGATGCGGCGCGCCGGTTACGCCGTCTATATGCTGCCAAACTTTGGCGGCAGCTACGAAGAGTGTCCGCCCTCGCTCATCGATGTTTCGACGCGCGACCGGCGCTGGTGCCAGGGCAATCTCCAGCATTTGCGGATACTGCCCGCGAAGGGCCTGCATCCGATGTCGCGGCAGCATTTCGTGACCGGCATCATGGCCTATGCGGCGTCGCCGCTTTGGATGGCGCAGCTCATCGTCGGTATCGTGCTCGTCCTGCAGGCAAGCTACATCAGGCCGGAATATTTCCCGAGCGGCTTCACCCTGTTCCCAGCCTTTCCGAGGTTCGATCCGCAAAGATCGCTCGAACTTTTCGCCCTTACCATGACGATTCTTTTGTTGCCAAAGCTATGCGGTTTGGCGCTTGCCTTGATCCGGGGCGCGACCCGGCGCGGCGCCGGCGGCGCGATAAGGCTCGCTTTGTCGGTGGCCTTCGAAATCGTCATGTCGGCGCTGCTCGCTCCGATCATGATGCTGATCCAGTCAGGTCACATCATGCATTTCGTATTCGGCTTCGATACCGGCTGGGATCCGCAACGGCGGGACGACGGATCGATTCCCTTTGCCGCGATAGTCGCGCGCCACCGCTCGCATGTCGCGATGGGCCTTTTGACCCTGACAGCCGGCCTCTCGATCTCGCCTTCGCTTGTTGCCTGGATGTCGCCGACGATCCTCGGCCTTCTCCTGGCGATTTTCTTGTCTTGGGGCACTGGCCTTCGCAGCGTCGGCCTCGCCCTGCGCCGCGCCGGTCTCTTGCTCACTCCGGAAGAGCAAATGACGCCGCCCGTCGTCGCGCGCGCCAATTTCTTGGCAAGCGAGCCCGCCCGGCGCGATGGCGAAGCGTTGAGCGGGCTACGCGCGCTTTATTCCGATCCGCGGTTCCGCGCGTTCCATATGGCCTGCCTGCCGCGCCGTCAAAGGCGTCGGAAAGGCGATATTTCGCCGCAATGGGCGCTCGCCGAGGCGAAGCTCTCGGATGCCGAAACCATCGGTGAAGCGATTTCCCGGCTCCAGCCGGAGGAACGCATGGCGATCTTGCAAGATCAAGCGCTCATCGCCCGTTTGGCGCTATTGCCGCAAGAGCCGCCGGCTGCGGAATCTATCGCCTCGGCCGGGTGATTTTTGCCATTTGGAGCGATCTTGGCCTACGCCGGCTTTCCCGGGGTCGCTAGAAAGTCGCGGATCGCCGGCATGGCGATCTCGGGACGTTCTTCCTGGGGCGCATGGCCGCAATCGTCGATCATGATCAGTTTCGATCCCTCGATCATTGCGTTGAGCGTGATCGCGGTCGAGGGCCGCACAATCTTGTCCTGCCTGCCCCAGATCAAGAGGGTCGGCTGTTTCAGCCGATGATAACGCTCGACCAGCCGGGGCACATCGTCGGGTATGATATGGCGGGCGGTTTCAAGCAGCGCGTGGCGCCTCTCCTTGGTCGCGAGATTTCTCGCATAGATATCGATTGCTTCCTCGGTGATGCGGCGGCGATCATGGAACACGGACCGCAATACCGCGCCGACCATCAGCCGCGCCGGCAAATGCGGCAACAGCGCGGGGCCGATCCTGGGAAAATTCGCCACCATGAGGAACCCTGGCAGACGCTGGGGCAATGCCAGGCTGTCCAGCAATGTCAGGGACGAGATGGAGCCGGGCCGCCGCTCCATGAGGTCGAGGGCGATCATGAGCGCCACGCCGCCGCCAAAAGAATGTCCAATCAGATCGAATTCTTCGAGTTTTTGTTCCGCGATGAAGTCGATAATCTTCGCGGCGTGGTCGGCGAGGCCATAGCGGCCGTCCGCGGGCGCTGGCGAGCCGCCGTGGCCAGGTAGATCCACGCGAATGACTCGCCGATCCGGCACGGCGGGAGGCAGGTGGCGCCAAGAAAACAGCGAGGCGCCGTAGCCGTGCAGGGCCAGGATCGGCTTTCCCGAACCCGTCGATTCGAAATGCAAGGAAGCCATGATTTTTGTCTTTTGCCGGGGATATGTCGTTTCGCGTGAAACAATCCGCTCCTTCAGCTTTTCGCCCGCGACATGACATTGTCCAGAAAAACTGCGACTTTTCGGTCCCCATGCTCCGAAACGCGAGCGCCTTCGCCAAAAGTGGATGATGCTCTGGAAGGAACAGTCAATGTTCGACAGCGTCACGGTGGCGGCGGCCGCCCGTCTTCACCTCGGATTTCTCGATATGAATGGCGGACTTGGCCGCCGTTTCGGGGGCCTCGGGCTGGCGATCGACCGCCCAGCGACCCGCCTTACAATGCGCCGCGCGCCGGCACCGGCTGTCGAGGGACTTGAGGCGGAGCGCGCATCGCCCCATCTTGCGTTTCTTGCGCGCCACTTAGGCCTGACCCAGGCCTATAGCTTGACTATTCACGAAGCCATTCCCGTGCATGCGGGCCTCGGCTCCGGGACCCAACTCGCACTTAGCATAGCCGCGGCGTTGCGCCACCTCGAAGGCGTCCCGGCGGACGAGGCGAGCGATGCGCTTTTGCTGCGGCGAGGCGCGCGTTCGGGGGTTGGCTTAGGTCTTTTCCAGCGCGGCGGTCTAGTTGTCGATGGCGGGCGCGGCGCGCGGACCGCGACGCCGCCCGTTGTCGCCCGCGTGGATTTCCCGCCGGAATGGCGGGTGATTGTCGTCCTCGACCCGCGAACCGAAGGCATCCACGGCCGCGACGAACAAGCCGCCTTCGCGGGCCTGCCGGATCTCGAAGCCGCCTCGGCCGCGGAAATCTGCCGACTTGTTCTTATTAAAGCGTTGCCGGCGTTGGCCGAACACGATATCGATTCCTTCGGTGACGCGATCACGCGTCTCCAGGAGATCGCCGGAGACTATTTCGCCCCCGCCCAAGGCGGCGCGTCCTACACGAGCGCCGCCGTGGCCCGGGTGATGCAGGAGCTTCGGCGGCATGGTGCCAGAGGAACCGGCCAGTCGTCCTGGGGGCCGACGGGCTTTGCCTTCGCCGCCGATGCGTTGGAGGCGAGGCGTTTGTGCGATCTCACCCAGGAAAAAGCCGCCGCGTGGCGGCTAAACATGGCAATTTGCAAAGGACTCAATCATGGCGCGCTCATAAAAGGAAAGACCTTCGCGAACATTAAGTAGCGGCAATCAGCTCGGGGAGGAGACGTGACCGCGAAGAATATTTTGCACATGCTCACGCCGCTGCGCCACATGAGCCCTTTCGATGTAAATATGGCGCTCGACGCGGGGTTTGATTCCGTCATTCCTTATACCGGAGTCACACTCGAAGACATCACGCCGTTGGTGCAGGACGCCATGTTTTCGCGCTCTCCCAGGGATGCCGTTCGTACCGCTGTTTTCATCGGCGGCAAGGATCCCGCGCTCGCTCTCGACATGCTGGAACAATTGCGCAAGACCCTTTTGAAGCCGTTCGAGATTTCCGCCATCGCCGACCCCGCCGGTTCGTTTACCACCGCCGCGGCGGTGGTCGCGTGCGTGGAGAAAATCCTGAAGCAAAAGAAAGCTAAGCCTCTGGGGCAGACGAAAATCGTGATCTTCGGAGCGACCGGCCCGATCGGCAAGGCGTCCGGCGTTATCGCCGCGCTGGAAGGCGCCGAGGTGACGCTCGCCGGACGCGAGTTGAGCCGTGTGAAAGCCAAGGCGGAAGCGATCAAACAGAGATTTGGCCTTGATGTCCGCGCCGTCCAAGCAAAATCGCCGGAGGAGATTTCCTCGGCGCTGGAAGGCCAGGACGTTGCGCTTTGCGCGGCAGCCGCGGGAGTGCAACTTCTCTCGGCAACGATGCTTACGGCGGCGAAATCGCTGCTCGTGGCGGCGGACGTCAACGCCGTCCCGCCGGCGGGCGTCGAAAACCTCGACCCCATGGCGAACGGTGCCGAACTGGCCGGCGGCAGCCTCGGGATCGGGCCGCTCGCCATCGGCGATGTGAAATATAAAACGGAATCTGGATTGTTCCGGCGCATGGCGAATTCGGCCACCGCCCTTTGCCTCGATTTTCGCGATGCCTTCGCTCTCGCGCGTGAGATCGCCTGAAACTGGCGCCGCGATTCTGATCGCGGCGGACTCCGGGCGCGCGTTGGCCGCGGCCGCGCGGCGCGCCGGATATCGGCCGCTCGCCGCCGATTTTTTCGACGATCTGGATACGCGCGGCTTCTGCGCCGCCAACAGGCTGATCGCGGGCGGCCCCACCTCTGGATTTGAGGGCGAGAGCCTGATTGCCGCGCTCGAATCGCTCGTCAAAGGCGAGGCGCCTCGCGGTCTCGTCTATGGCGCGGGGTTCGAGGATCGCGCCGGGCTCCTGGAGGCGCTCGCGCAGCGCTGGACGCTCTTCGGCAACCCGCCAGCAGTGGTGCGAAGCGTGAAGGATCCAGTGCGATTGGCAGAGCTTTGCGCCGCCTCGAACATTCCGCATCCTCAGATCAGGGCGCGCATGCCGAGGGACCGCCAGCATTGGCTTGTCAAAAGCGCGGGCGGATCGGGCGGAAGCCATGTCGCGCCGGCCGGAGCACTCCGGGCCAAAGGCGAGAAAATTTACTTCCAGCGCATCGCGCCGGGCGATCCTGTCTCGATCCTGTTTC
>JBOHJV010000074.1:0-15353 GCA_050728695.1 Methylocella sp.
GTTAGGCTATTTTTTCCTTTGGGACACGATCCTGGCGGGCACGAGTATGTCGGCGACTCTGACAAAACCATGCCTGCCGAAGCCGAAAAGGGAGGGTGAAGAAATTCATGGCGAGCGATATTCTGATAGTCGACGACGAAGCCGACATTCGTGAAATTGTTTCCGGGATATTGGCGGACGAAGGCCATGGCGCCCGCACGGCCAAGAATTCCGACGAGGCTTTGGCCGCGATTGGCGCGAGACGCCCATCCCTCGTCTTTCTCGATATTTGGCTACAAGGCTCGAGACTCGACGGCCTGCAATTGCTGAAGATCGTCAAGGAGCAGAATCCGAAGCTTCCGGTCGTCATGATATCCGGTCACGGCAATATCGAGACGGCGGTCTCCGCGATCAAGCTCGGAGCCTATGATTTTATCGAGAAGCCGTTCAAGGCGGACCGCCTGGTGCTGGTCGCGGAACGCGCGCTCGAAGCCTCGCGACTGAAGCGCGAGGTCATCGAGTTGCGCACAAGGGCCGGCGGAGGCAACCGGGTCGTCGGCAAATCCGTCGTGATCAACCAGTTGCGGCACGTCATCGAGCGCGTCGGGCCGGCCAATTCGAGGGTTCTGATCACCGGCTCGCCCGGGGCGGGCAAGGAACTCGCCGCCCGCTGCATCCACGACGCGTCGGGCCGCGCGGACGGCCCTTTCGTCACCATCAACTCGGCCTTGATCGCGCCGCAAACGATGGAAATGGAATTGTTTGGAACCGAAGCCAAGGAGGGAAGCGGCCGCAAGGTTGGCGCGCTCGAGGAAGCGCATGGAGGCACGCTCTACCTCGACGAAATCGCCGATATGCCCAAGGAGACCCAGGGCAAGATCCTGCGGGTGCTGGTCGAGCAGAATTTTCTCCGTGTCGGAGGCGCGACTCGCGTTTATGTCGACGTCCGCATCATTTCGTCGAGCTCGCGCGATCTCGCAGCATTGATCGCCGATGGTTTGTTCCGCGAGGATCTTTTCCATCGTCTCGCCGTCGTGCCGGTTCGCGTCCCGTCGCTCAGCGAACGCCGCGACGATATTGCCGAACTCATCGCTTTTTTCATGGAGCAGCTATCGGTGACAACCGGAATGCCGCGGCGTTTGATCGCCGACGACGCGATGGCGGTTCTGCAATCGCACGATTGGCCCGGCAATATAAGGCAGTTGCGCAACAACGTGGAGCGGTTGATGATCCTCGCCGTCGGCGATCCGGAGGCGGCGGTCACCGCGGATATGCTGCCCTCCGAGATCGGCGCGCTCGTTCCTTCGACGCCGAATGGCCCCGGCGGCGAAAAGCTGATGAATCTTCCGTTGCGGGAAGCGCGCGAAGTCTTCGAGCGGGAATATTTGGTCGCCCAGATCAATCGGTTCGGCGGCAACATTTCGCGCACCGCCGAATTCGTCGGCATGGAGCGGTCGGCCCTGCATCGCAAGCTAAAATTGCTGCAGGTCGACTGAAAAAACTTCCCGCCTATTTCGACAAGCGCCCTCCGCGCCGCGTTAGCGCCTGCCGCGAGTCTTATGCCGCTTGGCTGGCCGCCGCGCGCGGCCGGCTGAACAGCTCGATCGTTCCGCGATTGAAGGCCGGAGTGTCATCAGGCTTGCGGCTCGAGACGAGATTGCCGTCCGTGACAATTTCCTGATTCATCCACTCCGCCCCCGCGTTGCGAGGATCGGCCGTGAGCGATGGCCAGGAGGCCAATCGGCGACCGCGTGCCGCGCCAGCCTCGATCACGGTCCACGGGCCGTGACAAATCGCCGCCACCGGCTTCCCGGCCTCGAAAAACGCCTTCGCGAACGCAACCGCATCGGGCTGCATGCGGAGCCTATCAGGACTCATGACGCCGCCCGGGGGCAGCAACGCGTCGAAGTTCTGCGGCTCGGCCTCGCCGAGGGCAACGTCGACCGGGAATTCGTCCCCCCAGTTCGCGAAGTTCCAGGCACGAACACGTTTATCTCTTGGCGAGACCATGCTTCGCGCCCGCTTCATCAAGCGCCTTGCGAGGTTCGACCATTTCGACCTGCTCGAACCAACTTCGATCAGGATCGCAACTTTCATGCCTTCACCCGTTGTCGCGCGAACGTGTCTCGCTCCGAGTGCCTTGCAAAACCGGCGGCCCGCGCCGGCGGACTTGAGACCGCCCTCACGCAAACGCCATGATGATCGCATCGACGGCGACGATGTCGCCTGGTTGCACATGTATTTTCGCAACCGTCGCATCGCGTTCGGCGTGCAAAACGGTTTCCATTTTCATTGCCTCGATGATGCACAGCGTTTCGCCCGATTTCACCGCCTGGCCGGCAGCCACCTCGATCGATTTGACGAGGGCAGGCATTGGAGACCGCAGCAATTTCGAGCCGCCCGCGGCTTTTTTCTCCGACATGCGCAGGGCAAGCTCCGCCTCGCGCCGCGTATAGACGCGCGCGTCCGCGGCAAAGCCGACGTGCATCAAATGATAGCCGTTGAGAATGGGGCGCAGTTGGACCGCGACCTCTTCGCCGTCGATCGCACCCTTCCAGACTGGCTGACCTCGAACCCAATCGGAACGGCAGACATGCGCGTGCCTGGTCTTCTCAAATCGCACAATCAGCCCTTCGTCCCAGCGTTCGATCGTCACGTCATGGCGCTCTTTGCCAAGCATGACCGAACGCTCGCACGTGACATCGGTTGGCCGCGCGGTGCGTATCTGGCCTGAGATCGCGCGGCCGCGCTCATGCATTACATGATCGGCGGCCGCCGCGACGCTCGCGAATAGTTGCCCGTTCTTTCCTTCCGGCGCAAGCGGCGCAAAACCACGCGGGTATTCCTTAGCGATGAAGCCAGTCGAGAGTTCGCCCGCCCGAAAGCGCTTGTGCGCCATTACGGCGGCAAGAAACGCCAAATTGTTGGCGACGCCATCGATGACAAACGAATCGAGCGCTTGCGTCTGGGCTTTCATGGCGCCTGTTCGATTCCCCGCATGGGTCACGATTTTCGCGATCAGCGGATCGTAATGGATGGAGATCTCGCTGCCTTCGCGCACGCCTGAATCGATGCGCAACGTCACCCCGTTGCGACCGCCTTGCGCCGGCGGCCGGTAGGTCTTGAGCCGCCCGGTCGAGGGTAAAAAATTCCGCGCCGGGTCTTCGGCGAGGACCCGGCATTCGATCGCGGAGCCTTGCAGATGCACGCCGGCCTGACCGGCCGGCAATTTCTCGCCGGAGGCCAACCGGATCATCTGCTCAACGAGGTCGATGCCGGTGACAAGTTCGGTCACCGGATGCTCGACCTGCAACCGTGTGTTCATTTCGAGGAAATAGAAATTTTTGTCTTCGCCAACTATAAACTCGACCGTGCCGGCCGAATCGTAGTTAACCGCCTTTGCCAGCGCAATCGCCCGTTCGCCGATCCCGCGGCGCGTTTCCGCGTCGATGAAGGGAGAGGGAGCTTCCTCGATGACCTTTTGATGGCGGCGTTGGATGGAACATTCACGCTCGCCAAGATGGATGACGTTTCCGTGCTTGTCGCCCAGTATTTGCACTTCGATGTGGCGCGGATCGTCGATAAATTTTTCGATGAAGACCCGGCCTTCGCCGAACGCGGATTTCGCTTCCGACTGGGCGCGGGCAAAATTTTCCGAAATCTCCTGGCGCGCGGAGACGATTCGCAGCCCCCTGCCGCCGCCGCCAGCCGCTGCCTTGATCATCACTGGATAGCCGATGGCGTCGGCGATTTTTGTTGCCTGCGTTACGCCATCGATGACGCCGGAAAATCCCGGCACGGTCGCAACGCCTGCCGCTTGAGCGAGTTTCTTCGCTTCGATTTTGTCGCCCATCGCCGCGATGGCCTTCGGGTTTGGGCCGATGAAGGCAACGTTGCTTTCTTCCAACGCGCGCGCGAACGCCGCCTTCTCCGACAAAAAACCGTAGCCCGGATGCACGGCGTCCGCGCGCGTCGCCTTGCAGGCCGCGAGAAGGCTTTCGATCACGAGATAGCTTTCCGCCGCGGGCGGCGGACCGATCCGCACGGCCTCGTCCGCCATATCCACATGCGGCGCATCCTTGTCGGCGTCGGAATAGACGGCGACTGTCGCAATTCCCATTCGCCGCGCCGTCGCTATCACCCGGCAGGCGATCTCGCCACGGTTCGCGACGAGGATTTTTTTGAACATCCAAGGCCCCGCAAGGCGGCACAAGGGTCGCGGCGCGCCGCCGCGGCCAATGTCGCCGCCCGCGCTTGTAGGCGAGCACGGCGGGCGCGTCCATCGGGCAAACTAAGGGGCTGGGGCTCGACAAGCTATTATGTCGCCGCTGTCCGGCAATTTTGCGGCTGGCATGGCATCAGCTCATGAGCCTCTTGACAGACATATGAACGAATTAAATACAGCTTGAAGCGCTGGACCGGCCGCGCCCGGTTCCTCGACACCAGCCGCATCCAGCGCACCGCCGCCGCCGCCGGAAAGGCCGCCCGCGGCGGCGCCCTCGGCCGGGGCAATTGGCCGTTCGCCGGCTTGGACGCCGGACGGCGCGGGTGGTCGACACGCCGATCGAAACCCGCGAATTAAACGACGCCGAGCCCCCCGCCTGGATCGCCCGCGTTCGCGCGATGCCGCGCGAACGTCCTCTAAAGCGGCGCGGCAAATTGCCGCCATGGAAGTTCGCGCCAGCGTGCGGTCACCGCAGCGGCGCGAGCCACGGCGGTGGCGACCATCCGAAAATAGCGGCGGCGCGGGCCGGATGGATATGTCACATTCGGGTAGCGCGATCCAGATGACGCTGAAAAGGCCTAACGCTGGCGCGGGCACAGAGCCGGCCCGTCCAAGGCCGCAACTCTGGGCCCCCGGCGCGAGGCGCGGCCAGTTCTATCGCAAATCCGAAAGGATCACCGAATTGTCCGAGCCGACAATCTTGGTCCGCACAAGCACGTCGCCGTCGTACCAGGCATCGCGCGCGAAGTCTCCGGTCAGGGTGTCGACCATTTTGTAGTGATGGGCCTCATGCGTTACGCCTTGAATGGTCAAGGTTTCGTTGCCCAGATCGGTCACCTGGATCGACAGACGCTTGCCGGTGTCGGGATCGAAAGCATCGAATTGATGGATCGCGTCCTTGCCCCACAAGCTTGCCGGCGCGGCCGTCCTCGGCAGATCGCTATGCTTGCCGTCGGCCTCCATGCTCAGCTTGTCCGCCGCCGCCGTGACGTCGATGGAATGTTTTGTCCCATTGTCGTTGGTTCGCGATTTGAAGGCGATGAGTTGACCGTTTTTCCAGGTTTCGTTGCAGGAATGTTCGTAACGATAGGCCTCGATGAACATTACCTTGACGGAAACGTCGGTTTTGACCTTGACCGTCGTCGTATTGTTTTGATGCTCGATGTCGATCGTGTCGGTGCCGATTTTGTCGCCTCCGCGGACGATGTCGAAGACCTTATGGGTCTTGGCAACGGCAGCGGATTTATCGGCGCTCGCTGGCGCCATTGATAGGGCAAGGAGAGTTAGGGAAAGGGCGACTGTTCGCATGATGATCACCTTTTATTCGGATTGCCCGCGCTGTTACACCGCAAAAGCGCCAGTAATGAGACAAATGGCGACTGGCAGTGGAGGACCGCGGGGCGAACTTGCGACGCTGGTCCGCCCTTGCCATCCGCCTTGGTCGCCCCTGGCAAGTTTCGCGATCGTCTGAAACGCGGCGTGAATGACGCTCACAACCTTTCGCCTATCTATGCGCCAACGCTAACTCAAGGCCACCGCAATTGTGTCGAATTATGGTCTTTCCATCAAAATTGTGTTCGTCATGAAACCTCGAATAAGTGATTCGCCTTGCGCGAACATCGCCACTCCTGTTCTTCGGCGGCTTGTTCGTGCTGAGCCAAGGCTCGGTCGTCGCGCCTTTTAACTGACCGGCGCTAGCGGTGCTCCCGGCGCGCCGCTCGCCAATTATCGCGGCGAAAATCTGGAGCGCGAGCGCAAGCGCGGCACACGGCTACCGGACGCCCGCAATCCGCGTATCTAGGGCGGGATTACGAACAAACCGATAGCGAGCGGCCGCTTTTGGAAAGCGGCGGCGGCGGCGATGCCCGCCAAATCGCCGACGGCGGTGGAGCTCGTCAACGGACAGGCGGCCGGCGGCATCGGGGCGTCGACAAGAACGCTTTCGCGCTCGACTCGTGGTTTTTCGGCCCATCACTCGGATGATGCGTGCAACACCCCGGGCATCCGCCGGCCGATGTAATTTTGTAGCATGACGGCGCGGGCGCGGTTTGCAAATGGGGTAGGATGGCCATCGCCTGGGATGCTGATCACGTCACCCTGGGCTTCCGCTTCAGCAAGCGACGCATCGGCAACGATCGCCCCGCCCTCCCGCAGGCGCGCGATGATGGATTCGTCGCTGAAGCCAGTCCCGCCGAGATAATTCTTGCCCACTCGGAGATAGGGGATGAGAGTCGCGACGCCATATTTCTCCTTCGCCATGTTCAGGGCGGCGAGCAGGATCCTGATATAAAGATCGACATCATCGTGGCTCAACTTGTGGCGAATGGGCTCGACCATCAAACGATAGGAGGCCGTGTTCTCGAGCCATTCCCGCAGCCACATGCTAAGCCCTTCGTTGCAGGCGCCTTTAAACGCGATTTGGCCATTCTCGAGCGCATAGAGCGGTGCGTGGGGTGTCCAATAGGACTTGCAAGCGGTGCGCTCGGCGTGCCAGGCCGCTGTCATGAAAATAAAGAGCCGCGGCCGCGAGCCGATCAGTGAATCGAACAGGCCCGTTTCCAATTCGCGCAAAAATTGTTGCGGCCCATAACCGGTGAAGCTTAGATTAAGCACCCGCTCTTTGCGGTCGAGCAGATCGGCGAAAGCCTGCGGCAATGTTTCGGCATCATTCACGCCCTCGCCAAAGGTATAGGAATCGCCGAAAAAAACGATCGCCGGACCCTTCTCGCTGGAAATAGTCTGTCGAATGAGATTGGCATCGATCGTGTAGTCGGCGCGAAAGATGACGGCGCCGGTTTTCGGATCCCGCTTTTCGGCATGGAAGCGCCCAGGATGTTCAGGTCCCCAGCCGATGACGGGCCGACGAACAGACGAGCCTTTTGTGACACTTATAATGACTTTTGGTTCGATAGCAGTTGCCACGCCCTCAACCACGCACAGACCGAAGGCAAGCGAAGCCAAAACAATAAGACCGTCACGCGACTTGCCGCGTAGCAGGAAAGCCGCGCAGGCGAAAGCCAAGAAGGCAAGGATGAAAGTGGCTAGCCGGAAAGACGGGAAGGGATGGCGTGCCTCCACCAGCGCAATGAGGCAAAGATTGATCGGAATAACCGCGTACCGCGACATTTGGGAGAGGTTGCGACTCATGGGCGGAACCGCGCCATAGTGTTTGCGTTCGTGGGAAATGAGCAAATACAATGCTTTGCACATATTACCCAGATCGTGGCGCGCGCCTCAAGGCCAAGTTTGGCTAAGCCCTCAGCCGATTGCCCCTTTCTCAAACGCTCCAATTTCCGGCTTATTCAAGGCGGCATACGCGAATAAGAAGGCAAAGGCGCTTTAGCCATTGGATTAGAGCCAACCCCGCGCCCGCGGGACAGCTTTCGCAGAATCGATCACGGTCCGCCGGCGAGGATCGGATCGGATAAAAGCCTTTCTTGGACCGCAGCGGGGGAGAGTCCCTCCTGACGGAGGGCCCGGAGCGATTTGGCTCTTGAGCTTTTTGACAATTTCCGTCCCGAAGCATCGCGCAAAAGGGCGTGGTGGCGATAGAAGGGAGCGGGAAGATCGAGCAGGTCCTGCAACAAACGATGCAGGCTGGTCGCCAGAAAAAGGTCTTCGCCGCGGACAACATCGGTCACGCCTTGCAGCGCGTCGTCGACAACGACGGCGATGTGATAGCTTGCGGGTATATCCTTGCGAGCAAGCGTCGTATCGCCCCAAAGAGAGGGTTCGGCGGCCACTTCGCGTGTTTGCGAGGAAGGGCCCATTTCGACCCATGCGAGCCCGCGGCCGGCCCTCGCGATGGCCGCTTGCATGTCGATCCGCAGCGCCGGCCGCCGGCTGGCCGCTATCCGCCGCTGTTTTTCCTCGCGCGTTAGATTCTTGCAAGTCCCTGGATAGAGTGGGGAGCCGTCTGGGTCCCGCGGCCAGCCGGTCCGCCCGGCCACCGCATGCATGATTTCGCCGCGCGAGCAAAAGCAAGGATAGGTCAGGCCTTGCGCGGAAAGCTGTGCTAGCGCGCTCGCATAATCGGACAAATGCTCGAATTGGCGGCGGACCGTCGTTTCCCATGCGAGCCCGAGCCAACCGAGATCCTCATAAATCGCCTGTTCGAATTCGGACCGGCACCGCTCGATGTCGATATTCTCAATTCGCAGCAAAAAACGGCCGCAAGCCGAGCGCGCCATGTCGAAATTCAGCAAGGCGGAATAGGCATGGCCAAGGTGAAGATAACCGTTGGACGACGGCGCGAAACGGAAAACGCGGTTGGTAAAGGACCGGGTCATGTCCAAAACTCCAGGCCGGAATGACCGGCCGCGCGAGCGGCGGCGGCACGGGGCCGCCGTTTCGAACCGCGCTCGCGGCGGCGCCGGGTAAGAGGTGACCTACTTTTTCGCAAGGGATCTGCTCCTATTCTTTGATTTTGAGCGATTCTGTTTGATCGAAAGATTCTATTCGATGCAAAAACGCGCGAGCGGAAATCGGCCTTGCAAACGAAATCCGCCGGGTATTGACGATCCTGGCGCGTGAAATCCTTGACCTTCGCGCGGAAACAAGATTCCCTCGACAAAACGAAAACCAAAGCCGCGGACAATAATGATATGGCGGTTACGCTCGATGGACCACGCGTCGCGGCGAAATCAACGGCGCCGGAACAGCTCGTCGTCTTTCTGCACGGATATGGCGCCAACGGCAACGATCTGATCGCGATCGGCAAGCAGTGGCGCAATTTGATGCCCGGCGCGGCTTTTGTCGCACCGAACGCGCCCGAGCCTTGCGCGCAGGCGCCAGGCGGCCGCCAATGGTTCCGCCTAACCATGCACGACCCAAACGAACGCTGGACCGGCGTCAACAAGGCACGCCCGGTTCTCGACGCGTTTCTCGACGCCGAGCTCGATCGTCACGGACTGGACGACAGCAAGCTCGCTTTGGTCGGCTTCAGCCAAGGGACAATGCTCGCACTTCATGCCGGGCTGCGGCGGGCGCGGGCGCCGGCGGGCATCCTCGGCTATTCCGGCGAGCTTATCGCGCCGCCGGAGCGTCGCGATCAGGTCATCGCGCGCGGGGCCGCCGGCAAACCGCCGCCAATTCTCCTGGTCCATGGCAGCCAGGACGAAGTTATTCCGGCCGAAGCGCTATTCCTGTCGGCCGCCGAATTGGCGGCGGCTAAAATTCCCTGTCAGTGGCATCTATCGATTGGTCTCGGACATGGGATCGACGGTGAAGGTCTCGTGCATGGCGGGCTATTTTTGGCCAGATGCTTCGGTCTAAAGCAAGGTCCTGGCGCCGCGACGCGGCTATAAGTGGGTGGAACGGCCTCTCGATTGCCGTCCTCGCCAACGTTCATGGAGCAAGCCGCTACCCCGGCAAGACGCCCGCAGGTTCGGGCGCAAGGCCAGGTTTGAGGCTCGGAATCGCATATTGCGTCTGCGCGCGCGTGCCAACCGGGCGATACAACACTTTGGTAGCCTCGACAATCAAAACGCCGCCCCCCGGTAACGAGAGGCTTGCGCCTATCTTTTCGAGAAAGCTTGCCGCATGCAACCACGTCCGGCGCTGAAACGGCGGAATGTAAAGCGCTTCCGCCCAGTAGGCCGGCGAAAACAAAGTCTCGTGCAGTAGTTCGCCCAATTGGCCGCGCGAATAGGGCCGGCCATGCCCGAAAGGCGTTCGGTCGAGCCGCGCCCACAGTCCGGCGCGGCACGGCACGACGACGATGACCCGGCCGCCAGGGGTCAAGATGCGCCAGATTTCGGAGAGGAGCGCGTGCGGATGCTCGGTAATTTCGAGCGCATGGACAACGAGCGCCCGGTCGATGCAGGAGTTCGGCAAAGGCATCGCGGTTGTTTCGACAAGCGCCGACGAGGACAGGCCCGACGGCGGCCAATTCATGACGCCTTGCTCGGCCGGCATGAAGGCGAGCACGCGCACGGCCTCCTTGCGGAAAACCTCGAGATAGGGCGTCGCGTAGCCGGCACCGAGGATCGAATAGCCGGTGCAGTTGGAAAAACGCTGCCGCACGACTCTGTGAACGACACGCCGCGCAATCTCGCCCAACGACGAGCTGTAGAAGGACCGAAGGTCGATGACGTCGATTGGCATGGGCCATATTACCGCATCCGGCCGTTCCCGTCATGCCGGCACAGCGTTAGCTGTCAAGGTGGTGCCGTCCCAACCTCGCGGACGCCATGGCGCGTTTGGATGAACGCCCGTCGCAAGAAATGGACGACGACACCGGGTTTTTCGGCGCGCGTCATCCACGGGCTTTGACCAGTGGACGCGCCTTTGACAGAATCGGCTCGCCTCGCCGATAATGGCAGCCGTGACATGAATGGCGATCCCAGGGCTATGACCCGGGGACCGACACTGACCGATACGAACTGCTTCTGCGCCTCGCGCGCGGCCAAAGCCATACCTGCGTCTTCACCGGCTATGCATCACCTCAAATAATCATCGGACGCAAGCAAGCCAAATCAAAACCGGCAAAATAACGCATTGCGCGTCTGCCGCGGCGCAAAGCCACGGGCCGCTTCCATGCCAAATGCCCCAGCCGCGCGCGCGGGAGCGGACCCCCACCATGGGCCACGCGACCCATGATTTTCCCTCTCAATTATCTTCCTGTTAGGGCCGGCCTGCCCCGCGCGGGCGCCAAATCCGGGCAGGCCGAACGATCGTCACAGATTATAGGCACGCTCGCCATGATCGGTAATGTCGAGACCTTCGAGCTCGGACTGCTTCGTTGCCCTGAGGCCGATGGTAAGGTCGACGAACTTGTACAGGATCGCCGACCCGATACCCGACCAGAGCAGGGTGAAAAGCACGTTCTTCGCCTGGATCAGCACTTGCGTGCTCATGACATAATCGGCGGGCGAGGCAAAGCCAGGTTTGATCGTGTAGTCGACCAATCCGACCCCGCCGAGATAAGGCGCGACCAGAATGCCGGTGCCGATCGCCCCGATGATGCCGCCGATGCAATGCACGCCGAACACGTCGAGGGAATCATCGTAACCCACTTTCGGCTTCACATACGCGCAAAAGACGTAGCAAACCGAACCGGCGATCAAACCAAGTACGATCGATCCCATCGGACCGGCAAAGCCGGACGCTGGCGTCACCGCGACAAGACCCGCGACCGCGCCCGAGACCATGCCAAGCAGCGAGGGCTTGCCCTTGAGTACCCACTCCGTGAACATCCAGCCGAGCGTCGCGGCCGCGGTCGCGACCATGGTATTCACAAAAGCGAGCGCAGCCATTCCGGTCGCTTCGAGGTTCGAACCAGCGTTGAAGCCAAACCAGCCGACCCAAAGAAGCGAGGAGCCGATCATCGACATCATGACCGAATGCGGCGGGTCGATATCGCGCGGATAGCCGATCCGCTTGCCGATCATCAAGCAACCAACCAAACCCGCGATGCCGGCGTTAATATGGACCACGGTGCCGCCGGCGAAATCGAGCGCTCCCATTCTGTTGAAATTTCCGGCATTATTGAGAACCGCGTCGAGGGCCTTTTGCGCCTCTGCCTTGGTGGCCTCGTCGGGGGCATCGGCAAGGGCCTTGGCGGCATCGGCGATCGCGTCGGGACCCGCCCAGTACCAAACACCATGCGCGATGGGGAAATAAACGAAGGTCACCCAAAGCAGGATAAAGACAAAGACCGCCGAAAACTTCATGCGTTCGGCGAACGAGCCGACAATCAAGGCGGGGGTAATCATGGCGAAGGTCATCTGAAACACCATGTACGCATATTCAGGAATGACGACGCCGTTGGAAAAGGTCGCCACGGTCGAATCCGGCGTCATTCCCATAAGAAAGGCGCTTTTGAATCCTCCGACAAGGTTGTTCCATTCATAGCCGTGCAGAAATCCGAGCCAGGCGTTGTCGCTTGCGGCGCCCGGCACCAAGGCGTGACTACCTTCCGTAAAGGCGAGCGAGTAGCCGTAAAGGCACCAAACAACCCCAACCATCGCGACGATCGCGAACACTTGGGCGGCCATCGAGGCCGCGTTTTTCGGGCGCGCCATACCGGCATAGAAGAGCGCGAGGCCGGGAATCGACATCATCAGGACGAGCGCCGAGGAGGCCAGCATCCAAGCGGTATCGCCTTTGTTAGGCACCGGCGCCGCGGTATCCGCGAAGGCGAGGCCTGCCGCGCCCACGGTCAGCAAAAGCCCTAAGCCGATCGCCCGGGGAGCGATCCTTGGCAGCGAACTAAGTTTCATGTCAAACTCCTGCGAAACTACAAAAAATGGGGGGAAGGGAGAGTTAGATGGCTTCTTGATCGCGTTCGCCGGTACGAATCCGGACCGCTTGATCGAGCGCCGTGACGAAAATCTTGCCATCGCCAATCTCGCCGGTCCGAGCCGCGGAGGTGATGGCATCGATCGTCTGATTTACGAGATCGCCAGGTACGGCGACCTCGACCTTCAACTTGGGAAGAAAGCTGACCGCGTATTCCGCCCCACGGTAGATTTCCGTATGGCCTTTTTGGCGGCCGTAACCTTTGACTTCGGTCACCGTCATTCCGTGCGCGCCAAGCGCCGTCAGGGCGTCGCGGACCTCGTCCAACTTGAACGGCTTGATGATCGCGGTAATTATTTTCATGGTGCCTTCCTGCTTGCCTCTAGCTTGGAACATTGGGAACTGCGTGCGAACCGGCTCGGCGGAGAGCCTGGCGCGGGACATCGCGGCAATGCTTGAGTTACTGATAGCAAGAGTCGGACCACTTGCCAATGCGCGGCCACATGCGCCGCCGTTAGTCATAAAATGCCGAGGAACATATTTGGGCGGGGGATGAGAGACCACGCGGGGGTCCGTGAGGTCGCGGCGATCTCGTATTTGTTAGAAATGGAGTTGGGACGGCTTCGACCGAACACGGTTTAGGCGCGGACCTCGCCGGTCAGGGAATCGTGATCGGAAGAAAACAAGTCACGCGCGGATGTTTCTATTAGGGTCCGCCCTCAATTTAACGAAGCGTTAAATGGCGCATGATTCGCCCCCTTTGGAGGTGAAACATGCGGGAAGGTCTATTTTGGCTCGGTGATTTGCAATGGTCCCAAGATCAGGCCCTGGGCACAAGCCGCGGCGGCGGCACAACCAAAGTCCACGCGGTGATTGGTTAAATTGGAGTCTGGACCCTAAATATTTGATATTATTGGTGCCGGTTGCAGGATTCGAACCCGCGGCCTACTGATTACAAATCAGTTGCTCTACCAACTGAGCTAAACCGGCGTTACATGGATTCGCCGCCGAATTCTCGTGACGGGCGGGTGGAACGGGCAGCGCTTCTCGATTGATCCGAGGCCGCATCGACGCCGTGCTCGAATGCTACATGGGCGGCGGGTTTTGGCAACAGGCTTTAGAGTCGGGCGGGAAATTTGGACCGCCGGATAGACTCCTTTTCGAGCTTCGCCCGGCAGCCGCCGGATCGCTCCACCTTGACATCCGCCGGCAGCGAATCGCCGGCGCCCGACCCGGCAGCCTTGCCACTGTTCGCACGATAAGACCTGGTTAAACTAACCGGGTCATTGTGGTTTTTTGGACACATTGTCCGGATAAGCTCGTTCGGGCACGATCGGGGAGTGGCGGTACGCCCTTGCGAATGATAGGAGATCGGCTCCATGCGGAACAGTTTGTGAATGCCGAGAGTTCTGTTGCAGGTCATCGCGCGCATCTTATTGGCCGGCGCGGCGTGCCTCGCGTTTGCGGGTTGTTCCACTATCTCTGGGACCGGGCCGAGCGCGGGCGACATTGTTGCGGAAGCCGGCACGCAGGCCGCGCCACGGTACGAGCTCGTCGATATAGATGCTTCTGTCGTCGAAACATTGCGGCAGCGCGGGCCGGACAGCTTTCTTGCCCACTTTGGAGACTATCGGCCGTCGCTCGAACCTCGCATTGGCATTGGCGACACGGTCTCGGTGACGATTTGGGAAGCGGGCGCGGGCGGCCTTTTTTCGGCGCCTCTCGCCGCTGACCGGTTCACTACCGGCTCGAAAAGCGCGACGATCCCCGATCAGGTTGTCGGACGGGACGGCGCGATCACTGTTCCCTATGCCGGCCGTATTTCCGTCGCCGGCCGCACGACCAGAGACGTGCAGACCGTCGTCGAACATGCGCTCCAAGGCAAAGCCATCCAGCCGCAAGTCCTGGTCAATGTCGCCCACTCGGTCAGCAATACCGTCACGGTCACCGGTGAAGTCGTGAATGGCGCCCGGGTGCCCTTGAGCGTCAAAGGCGATCGCGTGATGGAGGTCATCGCGGCGGCGGGCGGAATTCGCGCGCCGGTCAACGAAACCTACGTTCAGCTGTCGCGGGGAGACGTGACCGAACGCGTCGCGCTGACCCGAGTGACGTCCGACCCTAAAGAAAATATCTACATGCGCCCGAACGACGTTTTGACCTTGATCCGGGATCCGCAAACTTTTATCGTCTACGGCGCGACGGGCCGGAACGCGGAAATCTCTTTCGATGCCGAAGGCATTAATCTCGCGCAGGCCTTAGCCAAGGCAGGCGGGCTTCTCGATTCCCGTGCCGATCCGGCGGGCGTCTTCATATTCCGCTATGAGCCCGAAGAAGTCGCGCGCGCGCTGAGACCGGATAGTCCGCTGATCCAGCATGGCTATTCGACACCGGTTGTCTATCGGCTTAACTTGCACGAGGCGAACAGTCTGTTTGTCGCGCAAAGCTTCCAAGTCCTCAACAGGGACTTGCTTTATGTGTCCAACGCTCCGGTCACCGATTTCCAAAAGTACGAGGAAATCATCAGCTCGATTACGGCGCCGGCCTACACTGGAATAGTCGCGTCTACGGTCATAAAATGACAGTGTCGTGGGTCGCGGCGGTTCTCTCGAGTTTTTTGCTTTTCCGGAGGGTTGAGAGAAAATTCGAACCAAAATCTTGTGCGTTTAGGGGCGTTAAGCGTGATTGATTTACCCGGAATGGACGGAAAGTGCTATCCTGACAGATGCAATCGCTTGATCGAAATGAACGCAGCGCAATAGCAAGGAGTTGGAGCATGCCCCACGCAAATCCGCGCCGCCGCGGCGGGCTTTGCTTTTTTTTCGCCACATTCTGCCGCGATCTTGGGGCGTGGCCGCCAAGATAAATGTTCGTTAAATAAGGTTGCGCGGCGTTGATAAGTCGTACCGCA
>JBOHJV010000075.1:0-15327 GCA_050728695.1 Methylocella sp.
AACCTGGCCAGCGGCGGTTGCCGTCCGGAGCGAGAAGCGACTGATCAGAGCTGCCGGCATGCGCCGATGCCGGCCGCTCACGCCGCCGTGCCCCGAGCACTTGCCAGAACGGTGTTCACTGAAACTCCTTTCTCAGTCGCGGCAAATGACCATGACGATTACGGTCATGATGCTCGCCGCTGTTCAGATATTGGCGATGCAGATAATCGGCCATTGTGTGTGCGGGCCGCAACTAGCGGTAAAGAAAGACAGTGCGATTATTGTCATTTTTCATTTTTATTTTCTCCAATTGTGCATCGCAACCGTCGGCCGCCTCTTGAGAAACGTCATAAGGGAGATGACCATAAGCCTGACCGCCACGCTCGTGGAACGTTTTCGTTGGTACGCGGTTAATCGCAGAACCCAACGGAAAAAAGGAACCCTCACCATGATCCGAACAATTGTCCTAGCTGCACTGACCACGATAGCACTCTCCTCGTTCGCTCACGCCGGTTGCGTAGGAGCTGGTGTTGGAGATGCTTGCGTCGGTATTCCAACGCCGACGCGAGAGCACCGGGAAGTCTACGAGCACCGCCGCGCTCCAGTGATCATCGAGCATCATGAGCACCACAGCGCCCCTGTCGTCATCGAGAGGCATGACGAAGACGATGATTGATTAGGAAACCGCGGTTATAGAGAGCGGCCCCCATTGTGCCAAACATGGCAAAATGGGCGGCCCGCCCCCTCCCCCAGCCCTACCCGGCGCGGACTAAGCCCGAGGATCATTTGCTGGTGGTGAATATTTCGGGGCGCGGCGACAAGGATATTTTCACCATCTCCGATCATTTGGGTGGCAGGGCGCGTTCATATCCGTCAGAGGTGATCTGGTAAAGCGCGCCGGCGAAGTCGTCGGAGACAATGAGCGAGCCGTCGGGGAGTTCGACCACGTCCACCGGGCGCCCGTCATAGGTGCCTTGGTCGTTGAGCCAGCCCTCCGCAAAAACTTCCGCCTTGTCGCCCGTGCCGTCGGGTTTCAGCGAGGCGAAACTCACCCGCGCGCCGATCGGCACGCTGCGGTTCCATGATCCGTGCTGGGCGAAAAAAATCCCGCCCCTGTATTTTGGGGGAAATTGGGTTCCCAAGTAGAACATCATGCCAAGATCGGCGGCATGCGCGGGGGTTTCGATTTCGGGAAACACGACGCCGTCCGGCGGCGTCTCATTCTTGTATTCCTCCGTGCGAGTGTGGCCGCCGCCATACCAGGGAAAGCCGAAATTAAGGCCGGCCGTGGGCGCGCGGTTCAATTCCTCTGGCGGAATGTCGTCGCCCATCAAATCGGCCTGATTATCGGTAAACCACAATATTCCGTCCTTCGGATTGAAATCCATGCCCACCGAATTCCGAATGCCGCGGGCGAAAACTTCGCGGCCCGATCCGTCCTGGTTCATTTTGATGATGCCGCCGATTCCCCATTCGCTGAATTTTGGCATTTTCTCGTGCGGCGGCACGTTGTAAGGCTGCCCCAAGGCTATGTAGAGCTTGCCATCTGGGCCGACGCGGCAGACCCGCGCGCTATGATTGTCGCTCTCGTCTTCCGGCGGGATGAGCTTGCCTTGAGCCACGACGGTTGTGGCCGCGATCGAAGGATCGTCATAAGCTGCTTCCGCCGTCGCGAAAGACAAGACCCGGTTTTGTTCGACGACGAAGAGAACGCCTTCGTTGGAAAAACAAACGCCGTTCGGGAGCGCCATGCGAATTGTGGGGGCAAACTCCGTGACCTTGTGGGTGCTCCCTGACACCGCGGGACCGGTTACCGCGTAAACTGTTGTCCCCATCGTTCCAACGAAAATAACCTTGCCTTGCGGTCCAATCGCCATATGACGCGCGCCCGGCACCAGCGCATAAAGACTGATCTTAAACCCCGACGGGAGCTTGATTCTTTCGAGAGTCGTTAGGATTGTCTCCGGTTGATGAGCAAGTGCACGCTGCCGCGCGTGCCGGGCCCAAACGATAGCGGCGGCGCCCGCCGGCAAGGCCAAAACCAAAAAGGCAATCGCGGCGAGCTTCTTATTCATATTCCTTGACGCATTTCGTTTTTTAGGAATGGGCGGACTCTTCCGTGCGCGGCGGTGCCAGCGCGGAAAACAGGGCGTCGTCCTCGCTCTCGATAACATTGGGCGTCGTCAGCAAGGTTTCGCCATAAAAGATCGAATTCGCCCCCGCGACCATGCAAAGTATTTGCGCCTCGCGGTTCAAAACGGAACGGCCGGCCGAAAGGCGGACTCTTGCAGCCGGGAGAACGATCCGCGCGGCGGCGACCATCCGCACGAAATCGATTGCGTCGATTGGCTCCCTATGTTCGAGTGGCGTGCCCGCGACCGGAACTAGCGCATTGATCGGCACGCTTTCGGGATGCGGATCGAAGGAAGCCAATATTTGCAACATCGATGCCCGGTCCCTGACGGTTTCCCCCATACCTATGATTCCGCCGCAGCACATTTGCAGCCCGGCCGTCCGCACCGCCCGCAAGGTCGCGAGCCTGTCGGCATAGGTTCGCGTCGTCACGATGTTTTCATAAAATTCTGGACTCGTGTCGAGATTGTGATTATAGGCCGTCAGCCCCGCCCCTTTCAGCCGCTCTGCCTGGTGCGCGGTCAACATGCCGAGCGTCACGCAAGCCTCTAGCCCAAGCGCGCGAACGCCGCGCACCATAGCGAGCACCGCGTCGAACGCCTCTCCGTCGCGCACATTGCGCCAGGCCGCGCCCATGCAAAAGCGATCGGCGCCGAGCGTTTTCGCGCGCGCCGCGGCGGCGAGCACGGCCTCCGTTTCCATCATTTCGGCCTTGTCGAGGCGAACCTCGCGGTGATGCGCGGATTGCGGGCAATAGGCGCAATCCTCGGGGCAGCCGCCGGTCTTGATGCTGAGAAGGCTCGCCTTTTGAACGTCGCTCACGTC
Organism: Methylocella sp.; assembly: GCA_050728695.1. Lineage (GTDB taxonomy): Bacteria > Pseudomonadota > Alphaproteobacteria > Rhizobiales > Beijerinckiaceae > Methylocapsa. The sequence continues at coordinate 2,938 of JBOHJV010000075.1, forward strand.
GTGAAAGAGGCGATGAACGCGGTTCGCCTTCGCGATTAGATCGAGCAGCGGTAAATCGTGGATCGCGACAATCTCATCCGTGGTCCAATCGTACCGGAGGAATCGGCCTCGTTCTTTATGCGTCATACTGTTGCTTCCGAAGGTCCGAAAAACGCTGGAAATTATGGTTTTCGCCAACATCGCGCCAAGCATTCAATTCCTGACCCCTGGCCGGGCTTTTTGCAATCGGCTCTCGGCCGTACGCTAAATTCCGGTGGCGCTTGGGCTGGTTGCGCGTTGTCAGTAACGCGTCCGTTTGAATTTCAGCTTCCCATTCATATCGACGCTAAGCTGGCCTCGCCGCAACGGCTGCTCAGCGCCACGAGCCGACTGATATTTGACCATTTCGGCCCGACGGTCTTGCTGCCATAGTTCGGCGAGCTTAGCGTAAGGTATGTTTGGAGACATAATACAGTTTCTCGCGTAATGGAAGGCATGTTGAGACGTCGCAATGCTAGAGCGGTCAACCCTTCGATCCCTGGGCTTGCTCGCCATGTTGTACGGCGGCTTTCCGCTGGCAGGATCAGAAAGCGCAGCGACGGGCAAGATTGAATCCGTCGAGATATCCGTCTGCCGCCTTATCGAAACGTCGGCCCGAACTCAGAGTCTGCCGATCGCGTTCCTGACGCGGCTGATATGGCAGGAAAGCAGCTTTCGACCCAACACGATCAGTCCAGCCGGCGCGCGAGGCATCGCGCAGTTCATGCCGAAGACGGCTGATGAGCGTGGCCTTGCCAATCCATTCGATCCCGAAGAAGCAATACCAAAATCCGCCGAACTTCTCGCCGACCTCAAGCGGCGTTTCGGCAATCTTGGACTGGCCGCCGCGGCCTACAATGCCGGTCCTCTCCGTGTTGCGAACTGGCTCGCCGGCCACGGCGATTTGCCGGCCGAAACTCGGGATTACGTCCTGACCATCACGCGACATCCGGTCCAGGACTGGACCGGCGCCGCCGCGGTGGAAACGATAACCGACAGCGCAATATCCTCGAAGCTATCCTGTTTACAAACGACAGCCGACATTCGCCGCTCAGAACCTCGCTCCGTTGCCGCCTCGGCCCTCTTTGCGCCGTGGGGCGTCCAGCTCGCCGGCAGTTTTTCGAAGGCGGCGGCGTTGGCGGCCTACACGCGCGCCCGGAGCAGCTATTTCGCAATTATTGGCAAACTCGAACCCATGGTTATCGGCGGTCGCGTGCCCAGCCGCGGCTTCGCTCCATACTATCAGGTTCGCGCGCCCGCGCCCTCGCGCGCGGCGGCTGACGCACTTTGTGAAAAGATCCTCCGCGCAGGTGGTGCGTGCGTCGTCCTGCGGAGTTGAAGCCGCTCTGGGAACGACGATTACTGCCGGGCTAATGGAACTGCCGGAAGCGAACCGCGCCGGCACTTACGTTCGGCGTCATAGAGGAATATTGGCTGCGCGACGAACCGCTGCTATAGAGCGCAAGTCGGATGCCAATGCTATCAAATTCAATGCCTGATGTTGATCAACTCCTGAGGGGGCTGTTTTTGGTGTCGCTGCTGCTTTATCTTACGCCGGCTGTCTTTAGATTGGACAGATTTGCAGAAGGTCGGCGATGGTTCCAACGCGCCGCCATTTTTACGCTCGGAACAGCTATAGCAATTGCGGTGGTCGCAAGCGTGATATGGTTCACTCGTTGACGCTTGAACATCTATCCATCGGCGGTCACAAACCGAAATTCAAACCGATCCATTACCGCCTTGCTCCGGGATCGCGCGGGATAACCTTTGGCATGAACTGCGCCGTCATCTTTTCGTCACGGACCACTGCGTGACCGGCAGGGCCGGACGCCAGGCTAGATACGAGCCTAGAGGATTCGCCCGCCCTATTGCAATGCGGATGAGATCTCCGCCAACTGCCTTGAACCGGCGGATGAGCTCCGCCTCGGCCTCTAGCGTCACGGCATTGACGACAAGCCTGCCGCCGGGGGCGAGGGCCGCGTAGGCGGCGTCGAGGAGGCTTGCGTCGCTTGTCCCACCGCCAACGAAAATCGCCCGCGGCCGCGGAAGAGTCGCCAAGGCCTCCGGCGCCGTGCCAGTGATAATCTCGATATGGGGGACGCCAACGCTCGCGGCGTTGCGCCTGATCAGGCTCGCGCGATCCTCCCGCGCCTCGATGGCTATCGCCCGATTGGCGGGGTCGCTGAGCAGCCATTCGATCGCGATCGACCCGGACCCCGCGCCGACATCCCACAAAAGCTCGCCACGCCTTGGCGCCAGCGACGAGAGCGTAACTGCGCGGACCTCCCGCTTGGTGAGCTGGCCGTCCGTTTCGAACCAAGAATCGGCAAGACCGTTAGCAACTGGAAGAATGCGCGATTGCACCGTCGCGGCAATTTCGAGCGCGACGACGTTCAAGGGATCGATTCCCTCCATGCGGAAGGCCTCGGCGGTGGTGGCCCGCGTGCGTTCCCTCATACCCCCCATCGCCTCCATCACGATGAACCGCGATTGGCCGAGGCCTCGTTCGCAAAGCAGTTTTGCAAGGCGCGGCGGCGTCGTCTCGTCCCACGATAGGCAAAGGAGTTTCGCGCCGGGTTGCAGCGCCGGAATAATTCGCTCGAAGCCGCGCCCATACAGCGACATGAGGCAACAATCTTGCAGGCTCCAGTTGAGCCTTGCCGCCGCGAGGCTGAAAGCCGAAGGCGCCGGAAAGCACTGCATTTCATGCGGCCCAACATGGGCGCCGAGCAAGGTTCCAACGCCGTAAAAGAAAGGATCGCCCGAAGCGAGGACACAGACGGGCGAACCTCGCCTCAAGAGAATTTTTGGGATCGCATCGGCAAGCGGCGAAGGCCAAGTCATGGTCTCAGCTGAAAGCGGGCCTGCAAGCGCGAGGTGGCGGGCGCCGCCCACGACCAATTGGGCTTGCGCGAGCATTTTTCGCGCGGCGGGAGAAAGAGCCTCTATACCGTCCTCGCCGATACCAATGAGTGACAGCCACTTTTCGGGAGGCGGCGCGATCATGGCGGCGCAAGCAAATCTTTGGGAAATGAGCGATGCGGGTTCTCGTGCTGGGCGGGACATTCGAGGCGAGCAAGCTCGCGGATTTGCTTGCGGGACAAAGCGCTATTTCGTCCACGTTGTCGTTCGCCGGCCGCGCCAAGGCGGTTCGCGCGCCACAAATTCCATTTCGCATCGGCGGCTTTGGCGGCGTGGGTGGCCTTAACGACTATCTTGAAGCCGAGCGCATCGATGTGCTTGTCGACGCCACGCATCCTTTCGCCGAACAAATATCGCGCCATGCGGCGATCGCGGCGGCGCGGGCGAAAATTCCGCTCGTTGTTTTGTCGCGCCCGGCGTGGGTGCGGCAGCCGGGGGATCATTGGATTGATGTGCGCGACATGGCCTCCGCGGCCGCCGCGCTCGGGCGTGAACCGAAGCGCGTTTTTCTGACGATCGGCCGCCTGCAAATCGAGGCATTCGTGGCGGCGCCGCAGCATTTCTATCTTATTCGCACGATCGAGCCGCTCACACTTCCGCCAACCCTGCCCCGCCATCGCGTGATCCATGGGCGCGGCCCCTTCACAGTCGAACCGGAGGAAAGGCTTTTGCGCAACGAAGCGATCAATGTGGTCGTTAGCAAGAACAGCGGCGGCGAGGCGGCGTTCGCCAAGATCCTCGCTGCGCGGCAACTCGGACTGCCGGTAGTCATGGTCGCCCGGCCGCAACAAGCCTCGGGACTGGTATATCACGATCCGGTTGAAGTCATGGCACTGCTCCTCCATCATTGCGCAACCTTAACGCCGCGCGGGGTATAGACGAAGGGCGCGCCGCCGCCGCGTGGAATAATACGGGTTTCGCTGGACCCGACGATGATCAGCGTGCTCATGTCCGCGCGTGTAGGGTCGGCCGAGGCTAACGTCTCGATAGAAATGTTTTCATCTTCGCGGCCGACGGCACGGGCAAAAACAACGGGCGTCGAACCAGACCGAAGACCGCGCAGCAAAGCGAAAGCGTCATGGATGCGGCCCGGCCGCGCGGTCGAGGCCGGATTATAAAGCGCGATCACGAAATCCGCGTTTGCCGCCGCCGCGAGCCGCTTCTCTACCAGCGACCAGGGTTTGCGATTGTCGGATAGGGAAATCGCGCAGAAATCATGGCCCAAAGGCGCGCCGGTCCGCGCCGCCGCCGCCTGCATCGCCGAGATTCCGGGGCTAACCGCGACGTCGATGTCGAGCCATTGAGCTTCGCCCTCTTCGATTGCCTCGAAAACGGCCGCCGCCATCGCGAAGACGCCCGGATCGCCGCCAGAAACGAGAGCAACATGGCGTCCATCCAGGGCGAGGCGCAGAGCATGGCGTGCGCGCTCCATCTCGACCTTATTGCCGGTTTGGTGCCGCGTCTGCCCTTGTTTGGCGGGAAGCCTTTCGAGATAAGGCGCGTAGCCAACAAGATCGGTTGCGTTGGCGATGAGGCGCGAGGCTTCGGGCGTGATCCATGCGTCGCCACCGGGGCCGAGGCCGACAATTCGCAACCTCCCCGGGGCAATCATGGGCGCCTGCCTTGGCCAGGAATGAGAATGGAGGAAAAATAGGGCGCATGATCCCCGGTCTTGACGGCAAGCGGAATGATGGTTTCGGTTTCGCTGGTGCCATGTTCGACATAGATCGCTGTCGAGAGGCGACCTGCCTCGGCGATCGCGGCGCGGATTTTCGCCAGATTGGCGCCGATCTTGATGATGACCACCGCGTCGGCAGCATCCAGATGGCGGACCAACGCCGCGTGTCCGAGCGTTCCCGGTAGAACGCGCAAGACGTCGTCGCCCCAGGCTATCGGCGTCTTCGCCGCGCTCCAACACCCCGACATGCCGGTGACGCCGGGAACGATCTCGACGCCAAAGCGATCTTTCAACCGGACGTAAAGATGGATGAAGGACCCATAGAAAAGCGGGTCGCCCTCGCAGACGAGAGCGACATCGCGGCCGGCCAGAAGATGCGTCGCGATGGCACCCTCCGCCGTCGTGTAGAAGGCGCGCAGTTCCTCGACATAGGCGGGGTCGCAAAAATGGGTCTCCGTCGTCAACGGGTAGAGCAATGGCAATTGTATGCAAGAATCGGTGACCCAACGGTCGAGGATGGCGCGGGCTTGTCCGCGTGAGCCCTTCTTGGCGAAATAGGCGGTGACTGGAACGGCGGCGATGATCTTCGTGGCCTTGATCGTCACAAGGTCGGGATCGCCGGGGCCGAGGCCAACGCCAAAGAGGCGGCCGTTCGATGAGGAAAATCCGCTCATTCGGCGTCGCTCGCGATCGCATTCAAGGCGGCGGCGGCCATCGCGCTGCCTCCCTTGCGCCCCTTAAGGGTAATGAAAGGCACGCGGGCATCGGCGATGAGCGCCTCTTTCGATTCCGCCGCGCCGACGAAGCCGACCGGCATGCCGACGATGCAGGCAGGCCGCGCGGAGGTTTCGTCGAGCATGTCGAGCAGATGATACAAGGCGGTCGGCGCATTGCCGATGGCGGCGATCGCGCCATCGAGCCGGTCGCGCCAGAATTCGAGCGCGGCGGCGCTGCGCGTAGTGCCGAGTTTTTGCGCGAGCGATGCGACGGCTGGGTCGTCGAGCGCGCAGATCACCTCGTTGCCGCGTGGCAAGCGTGCCGCGATAACACCGCGCGCCAGCATTTTCGAATCGCACAGGATAGGGGCTCCTTGCCGGAGCGCTTGCCGCGCTTGCGCCACGGCCGCGTGCGAAAATACGAGATCGGCGGCGATCTCCACCATGCCGCAGGCGTGAATCATGCGCACCGCGACATGTTCTTCATCGCGCGAGAAGCGGGCGAGATCGGCCTCGGCGCGGATCGTCGCGAAGGAGCGGCGATAGATCTCCGCCCCGTCGCGCAAGTAGTTGAAGCGGCTCGACGCCTCGCTCATTGTCTTTCCGGCTCGCTTTGCCGCCCGGCGTTCCGCGCCATCGTTTCCAGTATTTTGCGTACTGCCGCGAGGTCGAGGCGATTTGCATCGTTTATGCCCGCGGCAATTTCGGCCCCATCCACGACAAAATCGTAGCGTCCCGCATGGGCGATGAGGGTGAAGGGCGTCGCCGCTTGCCGTGCGCAGCCCTTGGCGCAGCCAGAAACATGCAGAGCGACGCCAGTCTTGCAGAGGCTTCGCGCGAACGGAATTAAGTTCAAGGCATCGGAGCGGGTATCGGTGGTGCCATGCTCGCACGTCGATGCGCCGCCGCACGCCGCTATCGCTAAGCGCGCGTCCCCGCGATCGACGATAAAATTATGCGCGGTAAAATACGCGCGGATGGCACCGGCTTCCTCCGCGTGCACAAAGGGCACGATCAGCGCCCGCCACGGCGTGAGCCTGACCTCGCCAGTACCGAAGATTTCGGCGGCGCGCGCCGCCGCTTCAAGCATATTTGCGTCAGGACGCCCGAACGCCGCGCCAACCCCGAAGCAGTATCTATCGTTGAAGCGCAGCAATCCGACCGGACAAGGCTCCTCGACGACGCCGCTCTTTCGAGGCGGACCGGGGCGCAGTCCGGCAAGCCCGGCAATCACGCCGGCGCCGCAACTCTCGATGAAGCCGCGCATCCGGCGCGGCGGTTTCGTCAATTGCGAACCGAGGCGCAGAAATGCACGGGCGAGGCGCAAGGCAATATCGGGGATATCGTCTGCCTCGCAGAGTCCCAGTAAAATTGCCTCTTTTGCGTGTCCTCCGATCCCGATCGCGAAAGGCTGTTTGCCTCCGGTCCAATCGAAACGGACGTCGGCGGGGACACCGGCGAGAAGGCCGCTTCCGTCATCGATCAGAAAGCCGAACTTTCCCGGCAATACGTGTAAATCCTTGTTGGCGGCGAGCGTGGCTTCAAGCGCCGTGGCGGCTTTGTGCGCATCACCTCGTCCATCGAGACCAGCGAACGGGCTCACCAGAACGTTGCGGACGGCCTCTGCCGCGGCGTTTTCATCGATGAGCCCAAAGCCTTCGAGCGTTTCGATCAGCAAGGGCAGGCTCTCGCCGCGTACCCCGCGCATTTGCAAATTAGCCCGCGCGGAAAGATCGAAAAGCCCATTGCCGTGGGCGCGAGCCGCTTGCGCGAGCCCACGCAGCGTCGCGGCCGTCACGATGCCGCCGCTAATACGGAGCCGCACTAGAAGCCCGTCCTTGGCTTGCATCGGCCGTAGCGCGCCGGGGCACCAGCCTTTGCGCAAGACGGTCTCGCGCGTCATGCGAGCGCCTCCCGCATCGAGGCGAGGCAGGCGAGCGTCGAGTTGCGCCGGCTCCGCCAAAAACCCCGGTCGAGTGCCTCAGCGAAACGCTTGGCGATATCCCTCGCGGCCAGCGGATTGGCGTCGAGGAGAAAATCCCGCACTACAGGCGTGCCAAGGGTCGCCTCGAACAGAAGCTCGAAATGCTGGCTCGATACCGCATCGCTCAACACCGCGAGAGCATAGAGACGGTCGATCGTCCCGGCGATTTCGGCGGCGCCGCGATGGCCGTGACGCATCTGCCCAGCGATCCAGCGCGGATTGCTCGCGCGGGCCCGCACGACCCGGGCGATTTCTTGCGCCAAAGTGCGCACTTTGATGGCGCCGGGGTGCGCCGTCTCGACATGATAGACGGGCGCATCGTTGCCGAGCATTTGCGCGGCCGCGGCGAAGCCACCTTCATGATCGACAGCCTCGCTTGCGTCGAGAATGTCCTGCTCATCGTGATCCTGGACGTGAATGAAGGCGTTGGCGGCCGCGACACACTCGGTGAAGGTGGTTGTCGCAACAGCTTCTCCTTGCGCACCGCAATAGGCATGCGAAGCCGTTGCAAGATAGCGCGCGGCAAGCTCGTCGCGCGCGACCGCGGGATCGTGATCAATCGCGTGCGTAAGCCCGATACCATAGGCGCCGGGCGCGGCGCCAAAAACCCGCAAGGGAATCATGGGCCCGAGCCTGCGCGCCGCCGCAAGCGGATTCACGTCATCTTCTTCGTCGAGTTCGCTAATTGCCCGGACCGCCTGATCGAACAATGCGATCTGGGCAGGAAAGACATCGCGGAAGAGCCCGGAGATCCGCAAGGCGACATCGACTCTCGGACGCGTCAGGCGCGCGGGTGAAACGATCTCGAAACCGGTGACTCTGGAGGACGCATTATCCCAAATCGGCGCGACGCCAATGAGCGCGAAAGCCTGGGCGAGATCGTCGCCGCCGGTGCGCATGGTTGCGCTCGCCCAAAGATCCATGACAATCCTCTTCGGCCAGTCGCCGTGATCCTGGAGATGGCGGTTCAACACCTCCTGGGCCGCGCGTTGACCTATCTCCCAGGCGGTGCGCGTCGGCACCGCGCGCGGATCGATTCCGTAAAGATTTCGCCCCGTGGGGAGCACGTCGGTGCGTCCGCGCGATGGCGCGCCGCCTGGGCCTGGCGCGACAAAGCGGCCATCGAGCGCGGATAGGAGCGAAGCGCGTTCCGCTTCCCCGCAGCGATCGATCAGTTCGCCTATACTCGCAGTGACATCGTCCCCTGTGCCCGCTTCGTCGCGCGCCGGTTGTAGGGTCTGGGTGAGCGCGGCGACGGTCGCATCCCGGAGGCCGGCCGCCGGCGATTGCCCGAAAACATGCAAGCCATCGGCGATCCGCATGTCCTTCAGATCGCAAAGCCAGGAATCGAGCTGGCGCAGGGCAACGGCTGGGCCGGCGCCGTCCTTCAACCCGCTATCTTGAAATAATCCTGTCTCTTTCGCGCGCACGAGGATTGCTTGCGCCAATAGAAGCGCGCGCTTCGGGTCGAGCGACTCGGCAATCGCGTATTCATCGAAGAGGGCTTCGATTTCGAGCGCCGCGCCATGGCTTCCGGCGGATGTCAGAGGCGGCGTCAAATGGCCGATGGTGAGCGCGCAAATGCGGCGTTTGGCCTGCGCCGCCTCGCCCGGATTGTTGACGATAAACGGATAAATGACGGGCAGCGCTGCGAGCACAGCCTCGGGCGCGCAATCGTCCCTGAGCGCTGCTGCCTTGCCGGGCAGCCATTCAAGCGTGCCATGGGTGCCGCAATGAATCATCGCATCGATCTTTTCATGCTGGCGGAGCCACACATAGAAGGCGACATAGGAATGGCACGGCGGCAACCCCGTGTCGTGATAGTCCGCCTTGCGTCTGGCGGCAATGCCGCGATCGGGCTGCAATGCGACGATCAAATTTCTCGCGCGCATCACTGGAAATGTGAACGCATCATCGTCCGCCTCAGTTTCCGGATTGCCCCATTGCTCCCGCATCGATTGCACGAATGCCGGGGGCATGGCACCAAGCGCCACGACATAATCGGCGAGTGTGAGGCGTTCGGTTGAAGATCCCTCTTCGAGGTAGCGCATCAATTCGTTCGTGCGCGGGAGCGGCCCGATGCCATATCCGGCCTCGCGCATCACAAGGGCAATCGAGGCGACGCTTTTCGCCGAGTCGAGGCCAACGGCATAGCCGCCGCGGCCTTGCCTGCTTGGATAATCCGAAAGGACGCAGGCGATTTTGCGCGCGGCGCGGGCAGTCTTGCGCAATTTGACCCAAGCCGCGGCAAGGTCCGCGACAAATCTCACCCGCGAAGGGAGAGGCGCGTGTATGCGGGGAGTGAATTCAAGGTCCGCGCGATGTCCGGCTTCCGCCTTGCACGCAATCGCGCGGGTAATCAAACGCCCGTCCATTTCCGGGAGAACCACATTCATGGCGAGATCGGCGGCGCCAAGGCCGCGTGGGTTTTCCCGCCACTGCGCCTCCGTGGCGCTGCTGAAAATCGCCTGCAGCACCGGCGCGTCGGCGCCATCGAGAACGCTTCCTTCGGTATCGAGGCGGGCCGAAAAGCCTGTTGTATTGATGATCATATCGGGTTTTTCGCGGGCGAGTTCGGCGCACACCCAGGCGGCGGCGTCCGCGTCCTTCAGGCTCGTCACGAAGATTGCGGTCACTTCAAGCCCGCGCGCGGCTAGCGCATCGGCGAGCGCGCCAACCGGCGCGGTGTCCCCCGCGGCCATGAAGGAACGATAGAAGACGATAAGCGCGTGGCCCTTGGCGCCATCGAGTTTGCGGCAGGCCGCCGTAAAACGGCCCGCCGCCGCAATTGCGGCGAAGGCCACGAGTTCCCGCTTTGGGCGCGGGGTGCCGGCGCGGCTCTCGATGAAATTGAGAATCGCCGCGATGTGTTGCATCCCGCCCTGCTGGAACGCGGCATGGATATGGCGGAGATCAGCGGCGGGCACTGTCGAGGCGGCATCGAGCCGTCTGTCTTCCATCGCGTCGCCCGGCACGACGGCAAGCGTAAAATTTTGGCGCCGCGCCGCGCGAAAGAATTCCTCGACGCCATAGCGCCAATAGTCAAGTCCGCCGAGGAGACGGATCAGGACGAAGTGCGCTTCGCTCGCGGCCTTCTCGACATAGAGATCGACCGAATAAGGATGCTTGAGCATGCCTAGATTGGCGAGCCGCAGGCTCATGGCATTCGCCTTGCGCCGCGCCGCGGCCGCCGCGACGAGGCTGAGATCGCTGTCGGAAAAGGACAGAAACCAGATGCCGGCCGAGGTTTGGCCGAGATCGACGGCGGCCTCGGCCTCGTCGAGCGACCGCTGTTCCGCGCGCAGAAGATGCATGGCTCAGGATCCCACGCCCACGAGAAGCCTTGCGATCGACACTTTGTCGAAACCTCTTTCGCCGATGACCACGAGACGGCCGCGCCGCGGTTCGCCAGGCCGCCACGGACGGTCGAAGCTCTTTTGCAAGCGATTGCCGACGCCTTGGACGAGAAGCCGCACCGGCTTACCGCGCACCTCGACAAAGCCCTTGATCCGCAACACATCTTGGCGCGTGGCGACGTTGGACAGTTGGCGCAGCAAGGCGTCGGGATCGCCGATTGCTCCGGTCTCAAAGACGGCGCTTTCGAAATCGTCGTGATCATGCGCGATCCCGCCGTCATGGCGCGAGGGCCGCGCGGCAAGATCGTCTTCGGCCGCGGCGTCAAGGCCGAGCAGGATCGCGGCGTCGATTTTGCCCTCGCGGGCCGGCACGACTTTTACCGCGCGAGGGACGCGCGCCGCGATGTCTTCGGCGATGCGGCGCTGTTTGGCCAAATCGATGAGATCGGTCTTGTTGAGGACGATGAGATCGGCGCACAGCAGTTGATCCTCGAACACCTCCTCGAGGGGATTATCGTGGGCGATGGAAGGATCGGCTTGTCGCTGGCGCGCCAATCTAGGGGGATCGTTGGCGAAGCGCCCCTCCGCCACTGCCTCGCCATCGATAACCGCGATCACGCCATCGACGGTCAAGCGCGCGCGAATGGCTGGCCAATCGAAGGCCTTCACCAAGGGCTTTGGCAAGGCGAGGCCGGAGGTTTCGATCACGATATGATCGGGGAGAGGATCGAGCCCGAGTAGTTTCTCGATCGCGGGCAAAAAATCATCGGCGACGGTACAGCAGATACAGCCGTTGGCGAGTTCGATGATGCTCCCGGCGCCGCAGGCGAGATCGCCGCAACCGTTTAATATTTCCGCATCGACGCCGATGTCGCCGAATTCGTTGATGACGAGGGCGAGGCGGCGGCCCTTGGCGTTTTCTAGAAGATGGCGGATGAGGGTCGTCTTCCCCGCGCCAAGAAAGCCGGTGATGATCGTTGCCGGGATTTTGGCCGGGATCGTGGAAAGGGGGTTCATGCGCGGCACCCGGTCCTTTGGCGCGTCGGCGGGTGCTTCATTGGAGCGCCGGGCGAGCCCGGGCTCCTTCGCTGGAACGCCAAGCGCACCAGCATCGATAGTGACCGAAGCACCCCGCCGGCCCTTGCTCGATCGAACGGCAGGTTTCCTGGCTCGCGGATCATTGCCTCGCGCCGCCTTCCCAGGACGCGGCTCTTCGCCTTATCCCAGTGGCGTACCGGCGCAGGGCTACCCGCTGACAGTTGCGGGGGCAGCTGTGGCTTTACGCGCTGGCTTGGAGGAAACCGGCGCCGCACCACATTCCCTTTTACCCCTCGAAGCGAGGGACCGTTACGGGAATAACACTAGACCGAACGGCGGGCGTGTCAATCGGGTCTGATTGAACGCAGGCTCCGAACTCAAGTTATCGATACCGGCGCTCAAAGGCAATCAAGGAGCGCGCGTGGCTGACGAACTCTTTGCAAACGAGCAGAAAACGAGGGGCGCTAGGGGCGTAACGATCAGACGGCACGAAACGCGAGCACGTTCAATCGCCGCAAATGGCGAACTAAACATCTTCGCGATCCACAAAAATTAACCCCGGATGTCAAATTGTTCATCTGCAAATACATTGATTTTCCGAAGATCGTTCCTTACATGCGACGCTGGCACGTGCTGTAGTTAGACGGCTTCCCACATCGGCGTGACGGATTAACAACA
>JBOHJV010000076.1:0-15219 GCA_050728695.1 Methylocella sp.
CATTTTCGCAATAGCTCTCGTTCTGGTTGCACCAAGCACTCCCGTTTGAGCGCGGAAGAATCTGGCCTGCAGCAACCCAGCAACAGGTAACATTACCTAACACAGGTAAATTACGAAAGCAAGAGGGTATGTAAGGTCGCGGCGGATGAGGATTTGTCGGGCGCCCTCGCCGATCTCGGTGTAACCGGCGCAGGTGTCAGTCTGAGCAAAGCTTACGTTTGGAAATCGGGGTTTGCGAACTCCCTGGTTTGAACCGTCGCTTCGCTATCGCGGGCCGCGACTTGCCTTTCTTGAAGCCACGGACAATATGGTGATACGAGCGGTTCCGGGCCCTGGGAAGCGGTCAATCGGGATTTCCGCTGTTCCTGCAAACGGAAAATTACCGGGAGGAATGAACCATGGCGCGGTCGACCCAGCCAGGAAAGCGCACGAAGATAGCGGCTCTCGATATTGTGATCGTGATTGGCGGCATCCTTGGCATCATGGCCTTCAACCGGATGAGCATTGCCAGGCTTCAACGCTCGCTTCCCAATGCAAACAGCCAGATCGTGGGGGAATGGACATCCACGCGCGGACCGGAGCACCTTGTTTTTCGCGCCGACAAAAGCGTCAGCATGATCGTTCCTGCCAAATCGGCGGACGACAGTACGGCGCCGGCTGCTCCGGAAACAAATGATCCGGCGCCGGTAACAGGCAAGTTCCTGGTCGCGCAAGGGGGAAAGGTAGCTATCCAACTGATGAACGGAAATAAATACACGACGACAATCAGTCCGGGGAACCCGAATCGATTCGATCTTATCGATTCGGCGACCGACGGAGTGACGACGTACGAGCGGGTGCCGGCAGCTCCAGTCAGCACAAGGACCAAGCCGCCTGAGCCTTCGATCACGCCGCCTGAGCCTTCCAATTGATCCTGCCTTTATGGCCAAATCTTTGACCCTTATCGACAAGCCAAGGCCACTCGTGTAGAGCTGCTTTCCTCAATTCAAAACCAGAACGCGACCGAAGATCCGGCGAAACGGCGAGGTTTTAGTCGCAATGAATATCATCGCGGAACTCGAGGCCGCACAGGCTTCCAAGCTCGCGGCTGGCAAAACTGTCCCGGCGTTTCAGCCGGGCGACACTGTCGTCGTGAACGTCAAGGTGACCGAAGGCGAGCGCACCCGCCTGCAGGCCTATGAAGGCGTCTGCATCGCCCGCAACGGTGGCGGAATCAACGAGAGCTTCACGGTACGCAAAATCTCCTATGGCGAGGGCGTCGAACGCGTTTTCCCGGTGCTTTCGCCGAATATCGAATCGATCAAGGTGGTACGGCGCGGCAAGGTCCGCCGGGCAAAGCTCTATTATCTGCGCGACCGGCGCGGCAAATCGGCGCGTATCGCCGAGAAGATGGAAACGCCCGCCGCCAAGGCCGCGCGCGAGGTCGAAAAGAAAGCAACCAAGGCCGCCGCCAAGGCAAAGAAGGCAACTCCCGCCGCCGAATAGGCGCGATCCAGGTAGCATATTCGAGCAATGGTTTTGACGCCGCCTTTTTGCGTTGGCGCAGGTCAGTAGTTTCCGACCATCATTGCCAGTCGCCGAAGTTATCGAAAAATTCTTCTATTTTTCGTTTACTGACTGAAGCAATAGCATTCCTTTGAGCTTCCCAATCGCTGGTGAATGCGTCCACTAAGACCTCGGCGGCTCTGGGAGTTCCAATAACTTTGCGTAGGCACTCTTCACGACGACGACCATCAAAATGAACGAGCGCGATACGGGCAACGTTAAATGCACGGCTAGTCGATTTGAAGCTGTACGGTGGGATCGATCGAAACCTGTGCGCAAGCCTTGCAGACGTTACAGCTAGAACGTCGACGCCAGCGCGCCATGCTCGCAGACCGAATTCTACATCCTCCTGGCCGAGTTCTCGAAACTTGCCGAACCCGCCCAGGTGGTCAAATGTCACTCGGCTCAATGCCAGACATCCTCCGGGCGCAATAGGCAGATGATGAGAGGCTCCGTTTGTTCCAGTAGGTGGGAGCCAACGGACTCTCAAATCCGCATCGATCAAACGGACGCCACAGCCATAAACATTGCTGCCATAGTCACAAATGGAAGGCGCGACGATTGCGTCCGGCCGAGCGTCGAGGGCTATTTGCAGTTCGGATAAGCAGCGGGGGTCCAATCGACAGTGGGCATCCAAGAAGGCAAGATGGGCTCCATTTGCGATCCTACTCCCGATGTTGCGAGCCGCAGCTATGCCGTGGCGCTCAATCCGGTGCACCCTCACACTGCGTGACCGCCATTCGTCCCGCTCCAGCGCATCACAACTGCCATCGATGCTCCCGTCATCGACGACTATGACCTCATCAGGAAGAACGGAACCCGCAAAGACTGATCGAAGGGTTTCGTGCAGTTCTTCGCCCTCATCCAGGCTTGCAACAATCAAGGATAGTTTGGTCGATGTCGTTTGGTGCCCTGAAACCGTCACGACCGCCTTCCCAGAACACGCGAAAGCTCCGCTTGGATTCCAGGAGCTTTCGGGCTCCGGCTCCAATATTGCCAGCACGGCCAACTTTCCTCGTCGTCTGCGGAGACCCAGAAAAAGTCATCGCGTCGCTTGAACCATGCTTGACCAGCCATCAGACCAAACTCGCTCATGGCTTCGATCCGGCGCGACAGAATCCATTGATCAAGTCCGATGCCATGCCCATCTCGACACTGCCCGCGTAGATCCCCGTATAGACTGGAGGGATAAATGATAGGTGGAGTCACCAGTGCATCAAATGGCAATGGCTCGCTATGAAAATCGGCAACGCATCGACGCCAGCCGGCGCTGGCTGGGCGTCGAGATCGCCGCAAGATCCGAATGATAGGTCGTCCGTTCTTCGTCAGCAATGCAGGCAACGAGCACGGCACATGAAAGATGCAGTCTGAATCAATGTGAGCGATGAGCGGAGCATCGGTAAACAAATCTGCACTCAACTTGGTGACTTGTTGTCCAATGTAGTCGTCTGTGAACTCCTGACATGGAACGACGGTGACTCGCGCAGAGGCGGGAATCTCGCCGCCCCGCAGCCGCTCGACACTCGACGCCGGCATCACGATGATGATGCGACGAAAGCCCTTCACAAATTTCAGGATCGACAACAGGGATAATTCCAGCCAACGAAAGTCCCGAAAATAAGTTCGGATGAAAATGTCAATGGCTGGAACCATATTGAAGACTCAGAGCTCGCCCCCGCCCTCCGCCCCGGGGTCCTGAGGGCGAGCACTCCCAGGCGGAACTCCACCTGGGGGAACGTCGGCAATCACGTCGATCAAGCCTGGCAGAAGCGGTGCAACTCTCATTAAGTCCCGTAGATAGGGTGTGATTGCTGCCGCTAGTGTAAAATGATACGCGCTCAAACGATCAAGCACTCGACCATCCTGTGCGAGCGCCAAGACGTCGCCGACCCTCATATTCTGAAGGCCAAAGGCCTCAAGCACTTTCTCCGGTGGGGCAGAATACTCCACATACTCGGCGTACTCGGTCGCTGTCAGCAGGTCGCCTCTCGCAAAGCCCGCTTGCTCGAGTGCTCGCTCAAGAACACGGTCGCCTTGTCGGACAAGGTAGGCAGCCGATGACACCTTTCTATCGCGCAAGGTTTCAAGCAACTGCTTCGTGACTGCGCCAGCAAGACCCAGATTCGTGGAATGGCCGCGATCTGTCAAAACGGGAGTAAGGAGTCCTCGCCCTTCACTGCCAATCATCGCAATACCGACAGCGTCAATCGTTTGCGATCCGATCCCTTTCGGCGGCCAGGGTCTATCGGTACTCGCCAATGCCAGAACTAAATCAACCTCGGAGAGCAGCGGCTCCAGAACTTCAAAAAATACATGTGGGAACCCATTGCGGCGGCAAAATGCGGCCAGCGCACTCCTCGTTTCGGGTGAAGGTTCGGTCGTTACAGAAAGGCGGATAGACTCATTAATTGTAGCGTAATTTGTCATCGATGGTCTCCAAACGGGTTTGATTTCGAGCTAGACATCCATCCCGCGACCGCATATCGCGTGCCGTTAAGCACAGTCGACACTTCGTGCATTAGGGATGACCGAAATAATACCAACAATCCTGGTTGTGGAATGATGACCACCCGACGATCATGGAGTTTCGGATCTGTTTCGTAAAGGATGAGCGCCCCTCCATCGAATGTGGGAAGATCGGCCGCAGCCTCGCGACCGTTAAGATAGAGTAAAAGTGACCACCGATGTGCAGCCAGCCTGGGTGGATCGTTTTTGTGGTTCGCGACATCTCGGTGGGCGCGAAAGAAACTTCCTTCGCCGTAAGACATAAAATAAGGTCCGTAAAGAAAATCTGCATCTGAATCTAGTTCAGTCCGGTGGGCATCGAAGAATTGCGTCAGGTTGGTTTCAATCGGACGTTTGAAGGTGTCTGGAAATTGGTGATCGATGCAGAAGCGCAACGATTGGTCCAAGATCGATTCGCCGGCGCGTACAACTAGAGCGGGTTTGCCGGGTGAGGACACCATGGCCCGCACAATATGACTACATTCGGCCAATGACAGAAATCCGACAGAGGAAGCAATGTTACGTGTTTTGAACTCGACATTCATCATTCTGAGTACTCCCAACTCAATAAGTGCCTTGCTGCGAAAAGCACACTAGCGCTCAATTGAACTCAATATCAAATCCCGTCTCTCATGCCTCCTTGCGAGACATTTCGTACCCAGCTGTGGTAGCGGCCGAAGATGGGCCAAAACCGCGTTCATAGCACAAACCAAAATCCTGCTACTGGCCCCATTCAATCAGATCGGCGTATAGAGACGAGGCCTGGCGACTTTACCGCTCCTCGGCGCGAAGCTTCTTCAGCCGGTAAAGCGCCTCGATCGCAGCTCGGGGGGAAATCTCGTCCGGATCGATGGCGTCGAGGGCTGGCCCGAGAACGTCGGGTTGCGGCGGGGGCGGCGGGCTCGCCACCGTGAACAAAGGCAGATCGGCCGCCCGCCGGTCCGCATTTGAAAGCCGCTCGGCGGCCTCAAACTCGGCGAGCAGTTTTTTCGCGCGCGCGACGGCGGGGGCGGGAAGGCCCGCGAGTTTCGCGACTTGAATCCCATAGGAACGGTCGGCGGCCCCTGGGACGATCTCATGCAGGAAGACCACTTCGCCATTCCAGTCGGTTACTCGCACTGTCAAATTGACGAGCCGGTCGAGTTTTTCGGCAAGCCGCGTCAACTCATGAAAATGGGTGGCGAACAGCGCGCGCGCGCGATTTTTGTCGTGCAAATGCTCGATCACCGCCCAGGCGATGGAAAGGCCGTCAAAAGTGGCGGTGCCGCGGCCGATCTCGTCGAGGATCACGAGCGAGCGTTCGCCGGCCTGGTTGAGGATCGCGGCGGTCTCGATCATTTCGACCATGAAGGTCGAGCGGCCGCGCGCGAGATCGTCGGCTGCCCCAACCCGCGAATAAAGCTTGTCGATGACGCCGATATGGGCGCGTTTCGCCGGGACAAACGAGCCCATCTGGGCGAGAACGGCGATCAATGCGTTCTGGCGCAAATAGGTCGATTTGCCGGCCATGTTCGGGCCGGTCACGACCGCGATCCGGCCGCCTTTGCCTGGTGAGCCCGAAAGATCGCAGCCGTTCCCGGCAAAGGCTTCACCCCGCAAGCGGAGTGCCGCCTCGACGACGGGATGCCGCCCGCCGTCGATCTCGAAGTCAAGCGAGCCGTCGATCTCGGGCCTTGTCCAATCTGCAGCTTCCGCCAATTCGGCGAGAGCCGTGGCGACATCGATTGCCGCGAGCGCGCCGGCAAGCGATCTCAAGGCGGCTTGGCTTTCAAGGAGCAGCGCGGCCAGGGTGTCGAAGATCGTCTGCTCGCGGGCGAGCGCCTCCTCGGCGGCGGAGGCAATCTTAGCCTCGAGTTCGGCAAGTTCCTTGGTCGAAAAGCGCATCGCGTCCGCCATGGTCTGGCGGTGTACGAACATTGCGTCATGCGGCGGCTTCAGCAGCTTTTCGCCTTGCGCTTGCGGGACCTCGATGAAATGTCCGAGAAAGTGATTGTGCTTGAGCTTTAGCTGCTTGGTTCCCGCCATATCGGCATAATGCGCCTGGAGCGCGGCGAGCACGCTCCGGGTTTCGTCGCGCAACGCGCGAAGCTCGTCGAGGACGGCGTCATGGCCGGCGCGAACGAAGCCGCCATCGCGCCGGTTCTGCGGTAGCGCTTCGGCAAGCGCGGCGCTCAAGCGCGTGGCGAGAGCAGGGTCCACCTCGGCGGCGGCCACGCTCGCCTCGCGAAGCTCTTGCGGAAGGCGGCCTTTCTTGGCGAGCAGCTGCGCGACGGCCTTGGCGGCGGCAATTCCATCGCGCAGCGCCGCGAGATCGCGCGGGCCGCCGCGATTAAGCGCAAGGCGCGACAGCGCGCGGTTTATATCCGGCGCGGCTCTAAGCCCGTCGCGCACGTCCTTGCGCAAGCCCGGTTCCTCGACAAATAACGCGACGGCGTCGAGGCGGAATTCAATGTCATTCTGAGCGGTCAAAGGCGCCGCCAGGCGCTCGGCGAGCAAGCGGCTGCCCGGCGCCGTGACGGTCTTGTCGATTGTCGCCAGCAAGGACCCGTCCCGCGTGCCGGCCAAGGTGCGTGTGAGCTCGAGATTGACTCTTGTCGCGGCGTCGATTTCCATCCGCGTCTCGCGTGTCAGACGCGTGGGCAGGCTCAGCGCCGGGCGCGCGGAAATTTGGGTGCGCTCGATGTAGAAAATCGCGGCGGCGGCGGCGGCGAATTCGGCGCCGGAAAGAGCACCCAATCCGTCCAGCGTCGCGAGCCCAAAGTAGTCCTTGATGCGGCGCTCGGCACTTGACCCTGCTCCCGCTTCGCTCGCGAGCGGGGTCACGGGAAGTTTTGTGTCGCGCGCGAGCCTCGCCACGCAACGAACCGTGAGTAGAGCCTCGGGGACAACGATTTCGGCGGGATCGAGGCGCGCAATCTCGGCCTCGAGAGCGGCCTCAGTGGCTGCCGCGACGATGAACGCGCCAGTCGAGATGTCGACGCTCGCCAGTCCGAAGGACGAATCTGGTTCTCCTCCCCCCGCGATGGCGACCAAGCTGTTGGCGCGGACGGGATCGAGCAAAAACTCCTCGGTAATGGTGCCAGGCGTGACCAGGCGCACGACCTCGCGCCGGACAACGGATTTAGCGCCGCGTTTTCTGGCCTCGGCCGGGTCTTCCACCTGCTCGCAGACGGCGACGCGGTGGCCCTGGCCGATCAGGCGGTTCAGATAATCCTCGGCCCGCTCGACCGGCACGCCGCACATCGGGATGTCGCGCCCCTCATGCTTGCCGCGCTTGGTCAGAACAATGCCGAGCGCCTTGGCGGCGATCCCGGCGTCTTCGAAAAACAATTCGTAGAAATCGCCCATCCTGTAGAACAGGAGAGAATCCTGATTTTGCGCCTTGATCGCGCTGTATTGCGCCATCACCGGCGAGATTTTGGGCTCGTCGGCGCCGTCCGGAAAAAGCTCGCTCTTTGCTGGAAAAGGCTCCGGGGGCGGCGTGGGTATGGGTGCGGCGCGCTTAAGCATGCCCGAGCCTAGCAAAAGCGCCGATCCAATGCACCGCCTTATCCGCGCCAACCGACAAGCCGGGGCTGTTTCCCAGCGCCGCCGATTTTAAATATCCCGGACAGCGCCAGCTTGAAGTCGTCTTCCCAGAACGGCGGGCATTCCTCGCGGAGGGTCTCCGCCCGCGCCTTTGTCTCTGTCACGATGACGGCAAAATCGTCGGCGTAGCGACCATGTCGTGGGAGATGGGGTTTTTGTCTGGCTTCAGATCGTCAGAGTCCGCAAACAATCTCGGTCATCGAGCGTGCGAGGCTCGCGGCCGAGCTTCGCCTCTTTTTCTCGAACCGTGCCCCGCTGCCCCTCGGCAGGCGCATCGAGACATGACCCCACCCTCGCAAACAGCGTCTCGCAGCCCAATTTAGTCGCGCTCGTCGAGGAACAGGACGCCGAATGAGTTTGTTTAATCTGGCAAAAGCCATGCCGCCTACGTCAGGCTAAGCCGATGCAGACAAACGATACTAGCTTTCTTCAGCGAACGGTCGTGTTCGCGTTCGCGGCACTAACGCTCTTTCTGGCA
Organism: Methylocella sp.; assembly: GCA_050728695.1. Classification (GTDB taxonomy): domain Bacteria; phylum Pseudomonadota; class Alphaproteobacteria; order Rhizobiales; family Beijerinckiaceae; genus Methylocapsa. The sequence goes on from JBOHJV010000076.1 coordinate 8,117, forward strand.
TGGTATCTCTTCAATGTTGTCTTCATCGCGGTCGGCGCCATTGTGTTCGCCACCCTTCTGCGGCTCGGCGCCGACCCTTTTAGGCGATGCCTCCGGCTCCCGCGGAGCGTTGCTCTGATATTTTCCATCGTACTTTTGCTCGCGTCCTTGGGTGGCGTTGCTTATCTCTTCGGCGCCAGGATTGCCAGCGACCTGCAAGACGTGCTCGACCGCGCCCAATCCGCCGAGGCAACCATAACGGCAAGCCTGCAAGCTTCGCAATTTGGCAAAATGTTGCTAAAGCATATCGGTGATGCTAACTTTTCCTTGTCCGCGATTATCGCGCACATGTTCTCCATAACCACTACATTTGTTGAAGCGGTCATTGTCGTACTAATTACCAGCGTTTATTTAGCTGCTCAGCCAGAGATATATCGCGCCGGTATTATTCTGCTCTTTCCCCCAAGGTTGCACGCGAGAGCCGCCGAAACCATCGATTCCATCGGAACTGCGCTACGCCTCTGGCTGATTGGCCAGCTCATCTCAATGCTTTTGGTCGGCTTACTTTCAACGATTGCCGTTTCGATTATCGGTTTGCCCTCGCCTCTCGCGCTTGGACTGATAGCCGGTGTTGCGGAATTTATTCCCTATATCGGACCTGTCTTTGCGTCGATACCCGCGCTCCTCGTTGCCGCGACCATAGACCTCTCCGCGGTAATATGGACGCTCATCGCTTATTTGTTGATCCACCAAATTGAAGGACAGTTATTCGTCCCTTTGATACAACACCGCATGGTCTACATTCCACCAGCGGTTTTTCTGCTTGGGATCGTGACAATCGCGGTTTTGTTTGGCTTCGTGTCGATCATTTTTGCGGCTCCAATTGTCGTCATTGTCTTTGTCGCGGTTAAAAAGCTCTACATACGCGATACGCTTCGTGAAAAGACAGATATCCCAGGTGACGCGTCCTGACGTCCTTCACCGCGCTAGGCGGCAATGATGCATGACCACGGGCAGATCTTCGCGGGGCCGGCCTCCCGACCGATCGACAGCCGCAAGATGAAGACGATTCTCGAAGCGCGCGATCAGCTGTTCAAAGCGAAGCGCTCGCTTGGCATCCAGCGGCGCGGGCTGTCGCGTCCCTTCCGCATAAGCAAAGGATCAGTCGACCGTTACATCGGAGAGAGCGGGAACGACCGCGACCTTGGAAAAGCAGGCATGGGCCTGAAAAAATGACGTGTCGGCGACCGGCCCGGTTTGGGCCGTCACGGCAAGCCCCGCCATCAAGCGGCCGTCGATTTGGAACTTTGTCACGGCGCTCACCGTCTTCCACGCCGTCCCATCCTGAGAAACCTCTCCGGTGAAGCCGATGACGCCCGGAATCCCGCCATCCTTCCGACCTGTCAGCCGGATGAAGCACGGCACGGTCACGCCGATCGGGCCATCCTGACCGGTGACCGCCCCTTCCGCGTCCCGATGGACAAACAGGACCTTGTTCTGGTTCGTGACGACCATCGCCGCGAAACGGTGCTTGCCCGGATCGCTGGTTTGATCGAACTTCCGGATCATCACGCCCGCCCTCGCGTCGGGGTATTGCGAGGCGTTGATCCCATCGACCCGCGCCGAGATGGCGATCTCCGGTTCGTTGTCTGAGTCGCGATCCACGCTGGCGAACAGGAAGTTGTCCTGCTTGCCGCCGATGCCTTGGCCGGTGATCCTAAGATCGTAGCGCGAACACCCGTAAGAGCCGGATTGCTGGATCCCCGGCCCGACCCCTCGTAGCTCGAAGATGCCGGCGTAATTGGAGCGAGGCGGCTTGCCGATCTCGGAGAACAGGCCATAGACGACGAGCTCGCGCGAGAACGTGGCCATGTACACCTTGCCGTTGGCGACGACCGGCGGGCAGAACTTCGCGAGGCTGCCCACCCGGTCGCTCCCCTCCGCGTCCATGTCGCTGTTCCACAGCTCGTTGTTCAGATCCCGCGCGTCGTAGGCGCGCAGCGTGCCCTTGACGGTCTTGTTCATCCCGTCATCATCGGTGGGATGGGAAGCCCAGACGATTCCCGAGCCGTCCTGCGTGCCGTTCGACGAGACCGACAGAATGCCGCCCGGCATGCGGAGTTCGTCCTGGGGCAAGCCATACACGCTCGTCGACAGAGGCCTGCTGTCGAACTTCTTGCCCGTGAATTGGAAGGCCTGGAGGAAATCCTTCTCGCTCCAGACGTAGGCAACAATTCCGGAATCGGATTTCTTCCAAACGACGGGCGCGCCGTGGATGTGGAAGGCGCAGAGCGGCTCGGCCTGCAGGATCGCAGTATTGCTGCCGGGCATGAACTTGCCGAGATGGGTCCGGTCCCCGAGATAGAATTTGCCGTCCTTGCCTCCCCCGAGAACGAACTGGCCGGAGGAGCCAGCGACAGCTGGCGCCTCGAAGAGGACCGGGCCGCCGATGAAATCACTGTCGGTCTCGTTGAGAAGCATGGTGTCGGAGGCAGTGAACCAATCGACGATTTTAAGCGCCGCCCCGCGCTTGCGCCGCACTAGTTCAAGCTTGAGGATTGCGTTGCCGTAGACCGGTTTCCGGATGGCAGCGGGCTCCCGCACCGGCGGATTTTTCTTAAGGTTGCTGCTGGGCGCCTCCCCGTTCCCGACGACCGCGTAGACGAAGCCGTCGGCGTCTCCGGCAAGGCCGGTACCAGACTGCCAGATGCCTCCCTGGCCCCAATCTGGCGCGGTATTGCAGACCGCTAGCTGAGCGAGCGTGTGGGCGTCATAAGCCATGATCCAGCCGTAGAACTCGCCCACATCGCCGTGCGACCCAAAGGCCAGATAGAGGACGCCCTTGAGCAGCAGAAGACCGGCGCGATTCAAATGCCATCGGGCGTCGAATTTGACGACCCCGCCCTTTGCGTTGCGCACGCTCGCCGCGATGACCACCGGCTTGCGGGGGATTGCCCGGTTCCGGCCAGTCAGGATATCAAGCGCATGGATCTCATAGCGGAGGCTCTTATTCCCGTCTTCAACCGTTCTGGTTTTGACTACGACGTAAAGGGTGCCGCCTTCTTTGCCGTCGCGCTCGATGACCGGCGTGCTCGTGATGCCAATCTCACCAGCGAAGTTCAAGTAGCCTGGAAAGATGTCGTCGCGGGGAACCGGCATGCCCAGGTTTCTGCTCCAGAGCGGGAGAACCTCTTCGGGATGCTCCGCGTCATGGGCGTAGACCCAATTCCGCGAGGTGGCGAGAAATACGACGTCGCGTTTCATCCCACCGATGGTGAGATCGCTTACGATTAGCGGCTGCGCATAGAGATCGCCATCGACGGTCCGCGCGAAGAGCTTCCCGAATGTCGGTATGGAAACGCTCTTTGCGTTGAGGACCGTCTCTTTGGCGTTCACGCCGATCCGCGAATTTTCATATCGATTGGTCAGAACATCGATTCCCATTGGTTTACCCCCTCTGAACTGCTGGAAGCTTCGAAGTTTGAGAAATCACGACCGTGACCGCACTTGAATGGTTCCTTGTGCGGCAGCGTATCGGAAATCCTCTGTCGGCCGTGCCATTGCTATTTAAATTAAAATCGCCTCGAAGCTTTACCATTCCGAAGCCGAACTCGCCAGCCATCAGTGCCGCGACCACCTGAGTCGAAACTCGGTGCCGCTAGCATAAAACGAATCTCATGACGCGAAACGATGAGTGCCATGACCACAACAAATGGCCCGGCCGTCCGGAGGTCGCACCATGCTCCCCTTTAGCCGTTTTTCTGAACGGCGGACCTACCATCCACCAACCGTGCCGCGGCGTTGACTTCGGCATGAATTTGCGCCGGGGCGGCGGTGAGCAGGCCATGGCGGGTATCGCCGCGATTATAGACAATCGCGCATCCGTCAAGACTTGCCAAGCGTCCGCCTGCCTCGTGGAGGATCAGATCGGCCGCCGCGATGTCCCAATCACGCGCGTTTTCCGAGGCGAAGCCGGCGTCAAGCGCGCCCGACGCGACATTGGCGAATCGCAGCGCAAGCGAGGGAATCTTGGGCTGCAATTCGAATTTTAGCCCGGCTTCGCGCAGCTGCTCGGCGAGAAACACGGGCGCCGCCACCTTTGCCCTGGCGCCAAGCGCAACAAGTTTCGAAACCTCGATTGCCGTGTCATTGAGCCTTGCGCCTTCGCCCCTGACCGCGACATAGGTCTCCCCGAGCGCCGGGGCATGGACGACTCCGATGAGCGGGCGCCCTTGCTTGACAAGCGCGATCGCGATCGCCCACGCCCCGTGGCCTCTCATAAAGCTGCGCGTGCCGTCGATCGGATCGACCACAAGGACAATGTCTTTCGAAAGACGCGCCGATGTGTCCTGGGTTTCCTCGGAAAGCCAGCCTGCTTCCGGCACCAGGGTCTCGAGACGCTGCCTTAAAAAGCGATCGACAAGATAATCGGCTTCGGTAACCGGAGAGCCGCCCGCCTTGTGCGAAATCCCGGCGCTGGTCGCCGCACCCGGGCGAAAAAAAACGAGCGCCAGCGTCCCGGCGATGCGGGCGGCGTCGACGAAAGAGGCGGCCAGACCATCCCCATGCGAGAACGGAATCAATGTCGTATTCCGATTGAGAAAAAGGTCCCTTTCGCTTATCCTGCTGCAGTGCGGGAAACAAGCGTTTCCATTGGCCGGGATCTTCCACGGAGGCGGCTTTGGCCGCGCTTTAACTCATGGAGTTGGGGCACTTGCCGGCGGTGGCATGATCATGTATATGATACTGTCCATAACAGGAGGTGCGAATGAGCCTGGCGACGCAGAGATTGGTTGTCCCAATTACGGCAAAGGACAAGGCGCGCGTCGAGCGAAAGGCGGCCCTGGCGGGCAAGATCTCGACGGCCGAATTCGTCCGGCGGGCGGCCCTCAACTATGAACCCGCCGACGAAGCGGCGGAGGCGGAGCTACGCGGCCTTGTTGCTGGTTTCGACGAGCTTCATGGCCGCACCCTGGCCCAGTTCGACCGCACGGAGGCCGCCCTCGACGCGGCGCTCGCGCATTTCAAACGGAAACGCGCGTGAGCGGTGTTGGCGGCGCGTTGAAGGCGATCAAAAAGGCGATATTGCTCGAGGAGCGAATCACAAGCCAGAGCAAGAAACTGGAAAAACTAGCTCTCAACGTCGTCGAAATGGACAAACGGCTGGCGGCGCTCGAAGGCCGCATGGAGGGTTTCCTCGCCGCGGCTTCGGCTTTCGGCAGAGGATCCAGACCTGCGGCAAAACCGGTCGAGGCGGAACCGAAGGACCAGCCGGGCGCGCCGCCGGAGCAAGAAACCTGAAACGCGCGCTTCACAAAAGCACCTATCATTTGCACCGCCCAAGAGGCTGATCTGATTGGCTCGGATTGGCGGCGCATAATTCTTGGATTTATTCACCAACGGTGAAGGTCGGTTTCGCTTGCCAGAGCGAAGCTGGCATTTCGTTCTGCGGGCTCCAGAGTTCTACCGCGACGGTTATTCTTCCTTTTTTGGCTTAGCGCGCTCTGCCGGCGGCGGCGCAGGCCGTGGATGCTCCGCCTGCGGGGGCGGCGCGAGATGTGGCGCAGGCTGCGGATGCTCCGCCTGTGGGGGCGGCGCAAGATGTGGCGCAGGCTGCGGATGCTCCGCCCGTGGCGGCGGCGCGAGATGTGGCGCAGGCTGCGGATGCTCCGCCCGTGGGGGCGGCGCAAGATGTGGCGCAGGCTGCGGATGCTCCGCCCGTGGCGGCGGCGCGAGATGTGGAGGCTGCGGATGCTCCGCCCGTGGGGGCGGCGCGAGATGTGGAGGCTGCGGATGCTCCGCCCGTGGGGGCGGCGCAAGATGTGGCGCAGGCTGCGGATGCTCCGCCCGTGGCGGCGGCGCGAGATGTCGCGCAGGCTGCGGATGCTTTGCTTGTGACGGCGGCGCGGGCAGCGCGTGCTCCGCCGGCGGCGGCACCGGATGTGGCTTGGGCTGCGGCTGAGCTGAACCCGCCGCTTTTGCGGGAACCACTCCTGGGCCCTTGAAGACGCCGGCGTTCGCTGTCGCCGCGATCGGCGGCGCCCCATGGTTCGTCGATGCGAAGAGCGAGCGATCCTTGCTGGCGGCTTGAACATGCTGCCGCTGAACAGGTGTAGCCGCAACGTGTGATTCCCTCGCGGCCGCGCGTTCCTCTGGCGTCGGCCGCGCGACAATTCCACCCGCACCACCATTGTAACTGACATTGGTGGTTGTCTGATTCACAACAACATTCTTGACGTAAACATTCGTGATGCTTACATTCGTTACGTTGTTAACGGCGCGATTATAGAAAAAATTTCCATTATTCCAGTATCCGCCCTCATAGCCAACGCCGGTGTAGCCAAACCCATAATCCACGCCGCCATAAAACCCGACCTGTGGAGCCCAATAGCCTTCGTTGAACACATAAGCGCCGTCGAGCCAGCCCCAGTATCCTGGCGTCCAGAGCAGGTCAGGTTGCGGCGCGAGGACCCAAGTGCCCGGGACCCAATAAAAATCATAGCCATCCGATGCCCAATAACCCGGCGTCCATATGTAACCCTGCTCTGGGATCGGTGGCTGCTCGTAAATAGGCAATGGTGGGGGAGGAACGTCGACCCTGATATCGACGATGGGCTGCGCATGGGCCGCAAACGAAAGCGCTGACGAAATGCCAGCGCCCACTATGAAAGCCAATGCGAGCAAGCGAAAAATGCGCATTAAGAAGTCCTCCCCTCGCACCTGTCCTAATCGCATAGGACAGGAAGTAGCGTGACATTGAGGCTATAAATGGTCAATCGTTAATTGATCTTTCGGGGGCGTTCGAAGGCCGTATGGGGGGGTTCCTCGCCGCGGCTTCTGCCCTCGGCAGAGGATCCATACGTCCGGCAATGTTGGCCGACGCGGAACCGCAGGAGCCAGCGAGGCATGTCACCGGCGCAAGAAGCCTGACACGACCTCCACGAGTATATGTGGCGATGCGCGCGAAGGCCGCCGCGCACCCACCGGCGCGCGTCTGCGCGCGATGATGCCTTGGATCGGCGCGAGCAAGCTGGCTCACACTCACATAAATTGAGAGGGGAAACGTGGGCGCGCTCACTCCTTCTTCTCGCCCTTGAACAAGAACGGCGCGACATCGGCTACCT
>JBOHJV010000077.1:0-15209 GCA_050728695.1 Methylocella sp.
TGGCAGATGTGGCGCGATCAGTGCCCATTGGGTATCGTTCAACCAGAAATTGTCCGCCATGATTCGGGCCCTCCTGGGCAGTTTGAATCACAGCTTGGCAATCAATTCAATTGGGTACAGAACCTAAGTCGGACCGCGATTAAGTCTTGCCGAATCAAGTCCATGCCAGAATATTGTTAGACCATAATCCCTTCGAGTGGAATCGGTCATGCCTTCGATCTAATTATTTTCCCGCACAATCTACGCACAATCTAACTGAGCGTTCTCTCTGCTTGCGGCTACGCCGCGCCTTGGTGCAAGCGCCCGCCGCTCCTCGCATATTCCTGAGTGCCCCGTGCGAAAACCTTATCGCTTGGTTCGATCGCGGCGATTAGAATATCGGGCATCTTTGAGAATTTGGCGTAGAGGGGACCGAAATCGGTCCCCGTCGTGACACCGAGCAAATAGGCGAGCGATGGAATGACGAAATAGACCTGCTGAAAATCGTCGATGCGATAGAGCGTGCGCATCACCCGCTCCAGATCGAATCCGAGGCGGTTTGGCGAATCGGAGGCAAGCGCGAAAATCGTTTCCGTTTTCGAGGACACAATGCCCGCGCCATAGATCCGCAAGCCTGCACGCGTTTCCAAGAGCCCGAACTCGACCGTGTACCAATAAAGCCTTGCCAGATTGGCAAGGCTCCCAAGCGACAGGGCGCGCAGCCCGCCCTTCCCATAGGCCTGCATGTAGTCGGCGAAGACCGGATTGGTCAGCATTGGCACGTGGCCGAAGACATCGTGAAAAATGTCCGGCAACTCCAAGTAATCGAGCTCACCGGCGCCGCGGATGAAATTGCCGGCCGGAAACCGTCGGTTGGCGAGGTGGTCGAAGAACACGGCGTCGGGCACGAGACCTGGCACGGCCACGACTTGCCATCCGGTGAGCGCGAAAAGCTTTTCGTTCAACTGCCGGAAATCGGGGATGCCTTGGCCATGCAGATCGAGGGCGTCGAGCCCATGCAGAAATTCATCGCAGGCGCGCCCAGGCAATATCTCGGCCTGGCGCTCGTAGAGCGTCGTCCAAGTGCGGTGATCGGCCTCGCCGTAGCGCTCGAACCCCTGCGGAATCGTCCAGTCGGGGTTTGCGCCTGGGGGAAGGTCCGGTTTCGCGAGAACTCCCATGGCTCTTAATCCGGTAACGTCCGTTCCCTAAAAAATAAGTGCCGCCGCCGCGCGTGCCAGTGCGGGCGGGACAGTTAGTTCAGCACACCGTACTGCTTGAACCAGGCTTGCATCGCCATCCAGGCATCCTGCGCTGCTTCCGCGCGAAAACTCTGCCGGTAATCGGCGAAAAAACCATGCGGCGCGCCTGGATAGATCTTGAATTTTGCCGTTTTTCCCGCGGATTCCAATCTTTCCTTCATTGCCTCTACTTGATCGGGCGTAATGCTCGCGTCCTCGGCGCCGTAAAGGCCGAGCACCGGCGCCTTGACTTCGGTCGCGAGATCAAAGGCGTTCTTCGGCATGGCGGTGCTCGGGGGGTCCATCAGGCTGCCGTAAAAGGCAACGCCAGCCTTTAGGTTGGAACTGTGCGTTGCATAAAGCCACACCGTGCGGCCGCCCCGGCAAAAGCCGACGATGCCGAGCCGATCCGTATCGCCGCCCTGCGATCCGGCCCAAGCGACCGTCGCGTCGAGGTCGGAAAAAAGTTCTTTATCGGACTTGCTGTTTACAAGCGGCATCAGCTGCGACGGTTGGGTGATTTTTGTGAGGTCGCCAAGCTGGAAATAGTAATCCGGCGCCACCGCGAATGCGCCGAGCTTGCCAAGCCGCCGCGTCACATCCATGATGTGCTCATGCAGGCCAAAAACCTCCATCGCGACGAGGATGACCGGCGGCTTTTCCGCGCCCACGGGCTTTGCGTAATAGACCGGCATTTCGCCGCCCGCCACTTTCACTTTTGCCATGCCGGCGGAAAGACCGTCCGTGCCGGTTTTGATCGCCGCCGCCCGGACCGGGCCAGCGGCAAGCGTATAGCCGAGCGCGGCGGCGGCGGCGCTCGTCAAACAATCGCGGCGTGAGACGGCCGCGCCCGGCGACGACTCGCGTTCGGGACTGATCGCCCGGGACTGATTCAAAGCCGCCATTCGGATCGCTCCTTTTGCCAGCGGCGGCCTGTTCGGGCCGTAGATTATTGCATTGCCGTCCACCGCCTTCGGCCGATAGCTTTGCCGGCAGGCCGCCTGAATTTAGTCCAATAAGTCAAAGCGTTAGAAAGCAAGAACAAAGCCCTGTCAAACCCCCGCTGGCAAGGGCTTGGGGATTGACGCTGGGTTCCCTTCACGCCATGCCGTGTCCATGAGCCTCATTCACAATGAGCGGATAAAACTTTTGGCGATTATGTAGTTGACGAACCACGAAAATTATGCAACATTCGATTCCACAATAGGAATCAAACACATGGCTACCGTTTCCGCTATTTCCGTTCGGTATCTTCACGACGAAAGGTCTGCATTCGCTCATCTCGAAAGCATCCTTTGGCCGGACGGTCCCGTTTGCCCTCATTGCGGCTCTGTGAGCGGCAAGCACTATGACTTGCGCAAGACCCGCATTGGACTTCGCAAATGTTCCGATTGCCGCAAGCAATTTACGGTGAAGATCCACACGGTTTTCGAATCGGCCCATCTCCCGCTGCATAAAATGCTCCAAGCGGTCTACCTACTTTGCGCCTCTAAGAAAGGCATATCATCGCATCAGCTTCACCGCATTCTCGGCATTCAATATAAAAGCGCATGGTTTTTGTCGCATCGCATTCGTGAAGCTTTTCGCTCCGAAGAACTCGCGTCTATGGGCGGCGATGGCGGAATTGTTGAGGCGGATGAAACTTTCATAGGACGCAAAGAGTGCTCCATCAAGCGTCGCGGCCACGGCCACAAAAATGCTGCGAACGAATTCAGTTCGCAGCATCAGCGCTTTTGTGACGCATATGACGCCTTAAAATGTCTTCTTGCTAGAAATCCACAACCACGGGACACTAGAAGTAATACTGTGGGTGGAAAAATCTTCTGGTTATATGTGCAGGCGAGCGACATTCTCGCGAAAACTCCAGCTATTGCGGTAGTTTATACCTTTAACCCGGGTGAAGTGATAATCCATGGCATCAATACATTCTCGGAAGTGGAACGCGAGGGCGAAAGCCCAGAATAGCGAAGAGTTTATCAGAGCCGCCCGCGAACTCGGCTGCGACGAAGACCCGGCGCATTTTGATGAGATTCTGAAAAAGGTAGCGCGGCATAGGCCGTCGCCCGAGGCGCCGCCTGAACCGAAGGAATCGAAAATCAAGAAGCCCGGCCGTTGAGCCACGCCAAAGAAGCCAGGACCATTAGGTTTGTCCGGTTCCCTTACAATGATCGCATGTTTTCTTTCCGGCTCCGCCGCAATGTGTGCATTCCGTTGAGCCCACCTTTCCTTTGCCCCCGCATTGTGAACAATCGACAGTCTTTTTGCCTCCACATACAGAACAGGTCGCCATCGACTTTCTCCCACATGCTAGGATTCCTAGTTTCGGAACGCTATCACGTTGGGCGTGGTTCGTCAACTACATAATCGCCAAACTTTTTGGCCAATGTCTTGAACGGCGCGGCCACATCATCCTTTGCCGTTGGGGTGCTCGCACCGATTGCCGCCGCGTTCTGCAGTGTAGGAGGAACGCCAAAGATTTCGCTTATGGCGATTATCATTGGCGCAGTGATTTGGCTCATATTAGCTGGCGCTCTACATTTGGCTGCGAGGTGGGTTCTTGGAGGGCTGAAGAATGAACGGCTACGAGCTTTTCGCCTTTGTCATCTTGCCATTCAGCATTGGAATCATCGCTTGGTTGAACGTACTCATCCATGAGCGGTGGCAGAAGCATCACGGCCAATAAGTCAAGCCATGGTTCACTGTCTTGACTGGTCCGGCGCGAACCGGTCCTGCGGCAAACGTATAGCCCAGCGCCGCGGCGGCGGTGCTCGGCAGACAATCGCGGCGCGAGAGCGTCTCGCGATCTTGCATCGCAACACTGGAACGCATGCAATAGGTCCTTTTTGCATGGCGGCGGCGTTCGCCCGCAGGGAGGAAACCCGCCAAAATTCTATTCGATCCAATCTGCCTATCGTTTGCAACAGTTTGCTGGTTCAATTTTTCGCGCGCGTATCGCGTGCCAGCGTGCGCTCGATCGCATCCCGCCAGCCCGCAATCAAGCGCTCCCTCTCGGCTCCGCCCATGCGCGGTTCAAATCGCGCGCCGGCCGCCCACGCCGAGGAAATGGCGGCGAAATCGGGAAACGCGCCAATTGTAAGTCCGGCCAGAAAGGCTGCGCCCTGCGCGGTCGCCTCGAGCATGGCCGGGCGTTCGACGGGAGCCGCGATGATGTCCGCCAGAAACTGGCAGAACCAGTCGTTGGCCGCCATCCCGCCATCGACACGAAGCGCGCGGGGCGGCCCGCCGCCGCCCGCGATGGCCGCCATGAGATCGAGGGTTTGGTAGGCGGCCGATTCCAACGCGGCGCGGACGATGTGCGCGGGCCCAGAGTCCAATGTAAGGCCGCAAATCAGGCCCTTCGCGGCAGGGTCCCAATGCGGCGCGCCAAGGCCGGTGAAGGCCGGCACCAAATAGACTCCCTCATTGCCGACGATCTCCGCCGCCATGGCGCCGGTCAGCGTTACATCATGGAACAGACCGAGCCTGTCGCGCAGCCATTTGAGCGCGGCACCGGCAGCAAAGATCGATCCCTCGACGGCGTAGATGGGACGCCCGCCGGTCCGGTAAGCCATGGTCGTGAGCGTCCCTTTTACGGGCGGCAACGCATTTTCGCCGGTGTGGAGCAAGAAAAAACAGCCCGTGCCAAAGGTCGCCTTCGCCATTCCAGCGTCAAGACAGGCCTGGCCGACCAATGCGGCATGCTGGTCGCCCGCCATGCCCGCGACCGGAATTTGCGTGTCGAAAAGACCCTCGGCCGTGACCCCATAAAGGAAACTGTTGTCGAAAACCTCGGGGAGAAGCACCTCGGGAATATTGAACAATTGCAAAAGATCGCCGTCCCAGCATTGGCGGTGGATGTCGAACAGCATCGTTCGGGAGGCGTTGGTGGCGTCGGTTGCGTGCACCCTGCCGCCGGTCAGGCGCCAGAGCAGAAAACTGTCGATGGTGCCGAAGGCGAGTTCGCCGCGTTCCGCGCGCGCCCGCGCGCCCGCCACGTGATCCAGAATCCAGGCAAGCTTTGTCGCCGAGAAATAAGGATCGAGAAGCAAGCCGGTGCGAGCGCGAACCAGCGCTGCAGCGCCATCCCGCCGCAGCCGCTCGCACTCCGTAGCAGTGCGCCGGTCCTGCCACACTATGGCCGGGTAGATTGGCGCGCCGTCCGCACGCTCCCAAACGACGGTGGTTTCCCGCTGGTTCGCGATGCCAATCGCCGCAATTTGCGCATGGGATTTTGCAATGACCTCGCGCGCGGTGGCGAGCACGTCGCGCCAGATCGTCCGCGGATCGTGCTCGACCCAGCCCGGTTGCGGATAGGATTGCGCAAACTCGCGTTGGGCGGTGGCGGCGAGCCTTCCCGATGCGCCGAAGAGGAGGCTCCGCGTCGAGGTCGTACCCTGATCGATCGCGAGAAGGTTCACGCGGCGGCTTCCTTAGGATGACCTTACCGCAAGGGGAGCGAATAGCGGAAGGTCTGGCTTCTTTCGGGCACAAGAGTCCCGGCGTGGCGGGGCTTAAGACGCTGCGCGGCAAACGCGGCCGTCCCGGTCTCGTGGTTTTACTTGACCGGGAAGCGCTGCAGTTAAGTTTGGCGCTGACCGGGGCCGTCAGCTCTCGTCGCCGAGCCGCCGTCAGTGCGCAGTCGCGACCCCGCTCGCAATGTTGGCCGTTACCGAGGTCGTGCCGCTGTTGTTGCCGATGGTCAGCGTCACAGGCACCGGGTTCACGGTTCCGGTCAGACTGGCGTTCTGCGACCCCGCCTGGAACGAGAACCGCTTGGCCCCCGTGGGCGCGATCGCCGCGTGCAAAGACACGCCGTTGATCACGCCGGCGAAAAAGAATGGCCCAAAAGCGCTCGACGTGACTGACCCCGTGAAGGAGCCGGGCGGGATGGTCAACGCGAGAGTGCCGACCTGGAAGGTCACCGGCATGGCGGGGGGATTGATCCCTTTGCTGGTGCTCCCCAAGGTGAAGCTCGACCTAAGTTCAAACGAATCGCTGTTCGCCGTCTTGCCGAAGTGGATCGAAACCGTGGGGCTGAAGGCGGCGAAGGGGATCGCCGGGACGAACCCCGTGCCTGCCAGCTTGAACACCGTGCCGCATCCGGGCGTGGCGGAGAAGAAATCGGCGCATCCCAACCCGCCGCCAGCGCTTGTCGTGCCATAGAGATTGCCGCTGCTATCGGCGATGAGGCCGGCGACGGGCCCACCCCCGTCGCTGCCGCCCTTAAAGGTATACAGCACCGTCTCGGTCCCGCCCGGCGAGAGCTTGAACACCACGCCGCATCCAGCCAGGCAAACTGCAGAAGGAGTGCAGCACCGTCTCGGTCCCGCTCGGCGTGAGCTTGAACACCACGCCGCATCCAATCGGCTCGCCAAATCCGTTAGCGCATCTCGTCGACGTGCTGCCGCCGCCGATTGTTGTCGTGCCAAAGAGATTGCCGCTGCTGTCGGCAGTCAGGCCGCCTTCGGGCGCACCCCCGTCGCTGCCGCCCGTCAAGGAGTACAGCACCGTCTCGGTCCCGCTTGGCGTGAGCTTGAACACCACGCCTTCTCCCGACACGCCGCCAGCTAGGGTCGTCCCATAGAGATTGCCGCTGCTGTCGGCAATCAGGCCGGCGAAGGGAAAGCCCCCATCGGTGCCGCCCGTAAAGGAGTAGAGCACCGTCTCGGTCCCGCTTGGCGAGAGCTTGAACACCGTGCCGCATCCAAGCACCTCGCCAAGTCCGTTGGTGCATGCCGCCGACGTGCCGCTGCCGCCGTTTGTTGTCGTGCCATAGAGATTGCCGTTGCTGTCGGCAATCAGGCCGGCTTGGGGCTGACGCCCGTCGGTGCAGCCAGGCAAACTGCAGAAGGTGTGCAGCACTGTCTCGACGGGAGCGGCCGAGGCGCCGTCGCCCGCCGCCACTATCAGCGCGGCCAATAGGGCCGCAATTCCCGTCGCCCAAAACGCCGCGCTTTTCTTACTGTCTTTGCTTTGCATAGTGTCCTCCCGATTTTAGCCGCTTTCGGAAAAAACAAGAAGCGATCTTAATTGATTGTCATTTTATCGCAACCGTGAATAGAAGTCGTGAATTGTTTGGACTGAAACCGAAGGTCCAGGCGGCGAATTCGCCTGTGCGCAAGGCACTGCGACGTACCAGCTTGGGCAAGTTGGCTTGAGCCCCGGCGCGCGGGTAGCGTCGCCGAGGGTCAGCCGCCGTCAATGCGCGGTCGCGACCCCGCTCGCAATGTTGGCCGTGATCGAGGCCGTGCCGCTGTTGTTGGCGATGGTCAGCGTCACAGGCACCGGGTTCACGGTTCCGGTCAGACTGGCGTTCTGCGACCCCGCCTGGAACGAGAACCGCTTGGCCCCCGTGGGCGCGATCGCCGCGTGCAAAGAAACGCCGTTAATCGTACCGGCGAAAAAGAATGGCCCAAAAGCGCTCGACGTGACCGTCCCCGTGAAGGAGCCAGGCGGTATGGTCAACGCGAGAGTGCCGACCTGGAAGGTCACCGGCATGGCGGGAGGATTAATTCCCGTGCTCGTGCTCCCCAAGGTGAAGCTCGACTTAAGAAGGAAGGAATCGGTGTTGGGGGTTTTGCCGAGACTGATTGTTAGCGTGCCGCTCAACGCGGCCAAGGGAATGTCCGGAATAATCCCAATCGCAACGGGCAAACTTCCCACCGTGACCGTGGCCAGCACGGTGTTGGTGGCCGTGTCGATCACCGAGACAGTGCCGTCGGTTAAATTGGCGACATAGGCGCGTTTCCCATCCGGAGTGACGGCGACCCCGTTGGGGCTATTCCCAACCGGGACCGTGGCCAGCACTTTGTTCGCGGCCGTCTCGATCACCGAAACGGTGTTGGAGCTTTCATTTGCCACAAAGGCGCGTTTCCCGTCCGGAGTGACGGCGATCGCTACCGGGTTAGTCCCCACCGTGATGACTGTGGGCTCCACCGTGTTGGTGGCCGTGTCGATTACCGAGACATTGTTGGACCCTAAACTCGTGAAACTCGTGCTCGTGACATAGACATGTTTCCCGTCCGGGGTGACGGCAACCGAACCGGCTCCTAGCGGCACATTGACCGTGGTGGCCAATGTGAACGTGGCCGTGTCGATCACCGCAACATTGTAGGGGCCTTCGGTCGTGGCATATACGTGTTTCCCGTCCGGGGTGATTGCGACCCCAATGGGTTCCTCATTCGCACCCAGACTGATGCCGTCCCCCTCCGTGTTAGTGGCCAAGTCGAATCGCAGGACGGTGCCGACGGCCCCGTCAATCGTGAAATAGAGGAATTTCCCATCCGGGCTGACCGCGACCCCAGGGACGAAATCACCCCGAAACGGGACCGTGGCCACTATCGTGTTGGTGGCCGTATCGATGACCTGGTAAGCTGTGTCACGAGCGAAGGTATGAGCAATAACATAGGCGTGTTTCCCATCCGGAGCGACGGCGACCCCAGTCGGGGTGAGAGGGAGTTCACCGAAAGGGAAAACGCCCACCGGGACCGTGGCCACCACCATGTTGGTGGCCGTGTCGATCACCGAGACAGTGTTGGAGCCACCATTCGCGACATAGGCGAAAGGCCGCGCCGCCGCCGGCCGGGCCAACAAGCCCAGCCCCAGCGCCGCTCCTAAAATGATAAAACCTAGCGCCCAAAAGGCGCGGCTTCTCTTGCTGTGATTGCTTTGCATGGAATCCTCCCGATATTTTTGGGCGCCCCTGGCAGACCCAGAAGCGCTTTCCGTTGATTGTTATTTCATTGACACCGGGGACCGCAGCCGCGGATTGCTTGGCCTGAACCGAAGGTCCGCGTAGCGAATTCGCCCGCGCGAATTATCGCGCAACGGATCAGCGTAGGCAAGGGCTTGAGCCCGGGCGCGACGCTTCTCCTCACACCGGAGTTGTTTACCGGCCACTTACGCAAGCGTCGGCATAGGCGCTAACGCGGGCGCGTTGGGCGGGCGAAAGATGCAGGCCCAGTTTCGACCTCCGCCACAAAATATCCTCGGCGGTCTGCGCGAATTCCTGATCGATCAGATGATCGACCTCGGCTTGAAAGAGTCCCGCGCCGAAATCGGCGCCGAGATCGCAAGCACTCCGCGCGTCGCCGAGAATTGCTTCCGCCCGCGTTCCGTACGCGCGGGCAACGCGGGTCACGCAAGCAACATCGAGCCAAGGATATTTGCCGCGCAACTTGCTCGAAAACCGGTCGAAATCGCCACCTTCCATGTCGCCGCCGGGGAGCGGAGCCGTCGCGGTCCAGGGTTTTCCGCGGGGCGGCTGTAGATGTGGTGCGAGACTTGCGATCGCATCCTCCGCCAAGCGCCGGTAGGTGGTGATCTTGCCGCCAAATACCGAAAGGAGCGCCGCGCCGCCCTCCGGCGCGTCGAGATCGAGCACATAGTCGCGCGTGGCGGCGGAAGCATTTTTCGCGCCGTCGTCATAGAGCGGCCGCACGCCGGAAAAGCTCCAAGCCACGTCGCCCGGGCTTAGCGGCTTGCGGAAATAGCGCGTCACCGCGCCGCGGAGATAGCTGATTTCGTCCTCGCTAATCCGCGCCTTCGAGGGATCTCCCTCAAACGGGACCTCGGTCGTTCCGATGAGCGTATAATCTCTTTCATAGGGCATCGCGAAGATGATGCGGCGATCCTCGTTTTGCAGGACATAGCTTTGGTTTCCCTCATACATGCGGGGCACGACGATGTGGCTACCCTTGACGAGACGGAGTTTTTTGCGAGCGTCGCGGCTGATTACACCGCTCAGCACCGCGGCAGCCCAGGGGCCAGCCGCATTGACGAGCGCGCGCGCCATCACGGTCGTTGCCGTGCTCTCCCGCATATCAAGGAGCGTTGCCTGCCACAGGCCTTGCACGCGCTTGGCCGAAACGCAGCGCGTTCTTGTGCGGATGTCGGCGCCGCGTTGCCGCGCGTCGACGGCGTTCAGCACAACAAGTCTCGCATCGTCGACGCGGCAGTCCGAATAGGCAAAGCCTGTCGTCAGATGGTCCTTGAGCGGGGCGCCCTCCTTGGCCGCGCGGAGATCGAGGCGGCGCGAGCGGCCCAAGCTTTTGCGCCGCGCGAGCCAATCGTAAAGAAAGAGACCTGCCTCTATGACGAACGCAGGGCGCAATCCCTTGTCGTGCGGCAGGATGAAACGCGCCGGCCAAACGATGTGCGGCGCGATGCCAAGCAGCACCTCCCGCTCTTGCAGCGCCTCCCGCACGAAGCCGAATCGATAATATTCGAGATAACGCAGCCCGCCGTGAATGAGCTTGCTCGACGCCGACGACGTCGCGCCGGCAAGATCGCCCTGCTCGCAGAGCATGACCGCAAGGCCGCGCCCGGCGGCGTCGCGCGCGATCCCGGCGCCGTTGACGCCGCCGCCAATAATGAGAAGATCGACGTAGATTTGCTTTTCCATCGGAGGGCCAGGAGCATCCAGGTCGCCGCCTTGTCAACCGCCGCGCGGATTCGAGCGGGAAGGGCTCCGCGCCGGTCTACGCGAAAACCATGTCAAAAAAGTCTGATGATCCGGCATAAATCGCCGGCCGCCGCGGGCACGGCGTGGGGCTCGCGAACAACCAGGCATTGCGATTGCGCGAGAACCCGCAAAAGCGAGGAATCTTGTATCTCAAATGGCGTTGCGACCGGCAGCCCTGTCTCGCTAGGACTCAGGGAGGCGCGCAAATAATCTTGGCGGCTGTCGTTGGCGCGGAGCGCCTTGCCGAGGATCGCCGGTTCGCTCTCGTCGCGTCCCGCGTCCGGATCGCCGTAAAGAGCGCGCACCAGGGGCACAAGAAAAACCATTCCGGCGACGAACGCGGCAACCGGATTTCCCGGCAAGCCAAGGATAATCATTGGCCCAAGGCGGCCATGGATCACTGGTTTTCCGGGGCGCATCGCGATCTTCCAGAAGCTCAGCTCCATGCCCTGCCGGGCGAGCGCTGGTTTGACCAGATCGTAATCGCCAACCGAAGCGCCGCCGAGCGTCACCAAAACGTCGGCCGCGCGCGCGGCGTCGATGCTTTCTTCAAGCGCGCCCAAGTCATCCCTAGCGATGCCGAGATCGAGCGTCTCGCCGCCTGCGGCCTCAATGAGCGCCATGATCGCGAAGGAATTCGAGGCAACGATTTGGTCGGCGCCAATGGTTGCACCGGGCCGCACCAGTTCGTCGCCGGTCGCGAGAATTCCTACGCGCGGCCGGCGAGTGACCACGACCTCGGCATAATTCATGGCAGCGGCAAGCGCGATGTTCGATGCGCGAAGTCTTGTTCCGGCGGAAAGCAAAACCTCGCCCTCGGCAAAGTCGATGCCCTTGGCGCGAATGTGGCGGCCGCTCGGAACGCTTTGCAACGGCTCAATGAGCCCTGCCTCCGAGCGGGCATTTTCCTGGATTAAAATCGTGTCGCAGCCATCCGGCACCGGCGCGCCGGTGAAAATCCGCACGGTTTCGTTGGGCCCAATGGACCCCGGAAAACCATGTCCGGCGGTGCTTTCGCCAATCTGTTTCAACTTGACCGGCAGCTCCGCGAGGTCGCGGGCGCGCACCGCGTAGCCGTCCATCGCGGACACCGCCGTTGGAGGCTGGGTCCGCTTGGCCGCGAGATCGGCGGCAAGGGTTCGCCCTAGGGCGCGCTCAAGAGCGACGACCTCTACGGGCCGATCCTTTGCGACGTCCGTCAGGATGCGCGCGCGAGCCTGCGCCACGGAAAGTAGATCGTCGCCACTCATGCCGGCAACGCCTCGTCGCGCGAAAAATCGCCAGACTTGCCGCCGCTTTTGCGCACGAGCGCGATACCCTCGATCCGCATCGAGCGGTCGGCTGCTTTTAGCATGTCGTAGATCGTGAGGCAGGCGATGGAGACGGCGGTCAAGGCTTCCATTTCGGCGCCGGTCTGGCCCAACACCTTGGCCGTTACACGGACCCTTATTCCAGGCAAGGCGTGATCCGCTTCAAGATCGACCGAAATTTTGGTCAAGGCCAGTGGATGGCAGAGCGGGATAAGATCGTGCGTCTTCTTCGCCGCCATGATAGCGGCGATCCGGGCAGGGCCAAAGACATCGCCTTTCTTGGCATTGCCCGACAAGGCGAGTTCCAAGGTCGCCTTTGCCATGACGATCCTGCCTTCCGCGATCGCGACGCGTTTTGTCGCGGCCTTGCCCGAAACATCGACCATATGGGCCTGCCCGGAGGCGGAAAGATGCGTGAGGTCCGGCATGACGGTCGTTCAATCAAAAGGAGGGGATGGGGAGCGGACGCGCCCCCCCGCCCTTGGGTCGTAGTCGCGGAAAGTATTGTAATGCAGTTTCGTGCCCTGGTCGAAGAACTGCCCCGGAAAGCGGAGATCGTAGGCGAGGGTGCCGGTTGGGGCGCCATTGCCGAACGGGTCGGGGTTCCACTGCCACGCGACCGCGCCAGAAGCGTCGGTGATCTGATGCGGGCTCCCGAGATGATCGGGCGCGACATAGAATCGCGCTCGGGCGTCGCGATCGTCTGCACCGCGCCAATCGGCGAGTAAGTCGCGCTCCAGGCGATGTTTTGGCTGGCGTTCGTCATCGCCACCGGACGCAAGAGATGATCGGTTGTGGACAATAATCGCAATGAGCTGCGCTCATTTGGTCTGGAAGACTTCAGCGAAGGTTGATACACAGCGATTACAAATAAATGCATTTGGCCCGGCACCAAGCGTTACCTCTGGCGGCCTGAGACCACAAAACGAACACTCTTCCTTCACTTGGCGTGGAGGTTCATTGTCTTTCGTCAAATGTAAACGCAACGCCTTTGATGCTGCATCAAGCAAAACCAATGCGCTTAGTCTGGCCCTATCAAAATCGCTCGCGCACATTAAATAAGCCAGCAAAGCATTCCTCAATACTTCATCGTGGCGGCCGGCTCGCATTGCAGGAAGGACATGGTTTTGGAGAAACTCAAAAATGAGTTGCTCCGTGATCGTGACGCTATCGTCATTCATTATGGGACTCCTATGATCCCCGGCGCAAAAATTGTGACGCATCCCGCTTCGCAGTTCTTCCGAGCGGCTTCGCAAGCGTTGAATCCCGCCCGACTAGTCATGCCCTTTCGCGCTTGTAAGCAGGCATAAAACGCATCATAACAACTCAACGTATCTAGCGACGCTTCATAAGCATTGACTGATGTATTTGGGATCGGAGAAAAGCCCCCTGTCACTAAACTGCTCGCATCCGTGCGCACCAACGGATTCCCCCCGGCATATGCATACGTATTGATGCCGCCCGCCAGGCCGATGGGGTCGCTCTCGATATAGCGGCCGGTCCTTGGGTCGTAGTCGCGGAAATAATTATAATGCAGTTTCGTGCCCTGGTCGAAAAATTGGCCCGGAAAGCGGAGGTCGTAGCTGAACGTGCCGGTTGGGTCGCCATTGCCGTAAGGGTCGTGGTTCCACAGCCACACCCCCGCGCCGCTGGCGTCGGTGATCTGATGCGGGCTCCCAAGATGGTCGGGCGCGATGTAGTATCGCACGCCCGGCTGATTCACCGCGACCGGCAAATCGCCGAGCCACGCCGTCTCCCACAAAAGGTTGCCGCCGCCGTCGTATTTGCCGATCGTATGACCCGCCTCGTCATAGACGAAGAAGAATTGCGGAACGCTCCCATTCATCTGCGCGATGCGCTGGCCGAGGCCGTTGATCAGCCAGGTCGTGCCAATAGCTCCCACGAAGGATTCCGTCAGACGGTTTCGCGCGTCGTAGGAAAAACTGTATCCGGAAAACGGCGTCGAGTACGAGAGCATGTTGCCGCTCGCGTCATAAGTGATGGAAACCAGATATCAAAAGAGAAACTCGCAAATATCTTCGGCTGCAATTGTCAGGGATGCGTCGTTTGTAAATTCGAATATATATACTTTATGACCACTTTCATTGCTCGTTTGTCTCGCGCTCACGATCTCGGCTCCACTAGACACTTTAGAAAACACGATTTTTTTCACCGATACGAAAACTATGTCAGCAGCAACGCGATGTCTCTCAATATCTTCATCCTTATTTATAGTTAATTTAAAGCGAGCGAGAGAGACGGTGCATAAATAGCCGGCAAGAGAGATACCGACGAATACCCATCCAGCATAATTCTTATCAAATGTTTGCATAGCTAGGTGCTCCGAATTAATCGTAATCTGTGCCAATATTGACAGTGAGACAATCCTTCATATTCAAAGCACAGAATTCCATTATCGAAAGATAGGATAAGCTGTTTTTTATTTCCTTCGTCGTCGACGACTTCGGTGAAACTGCTCAATTTGAGTTGAGGGAAACAGCCTAAATATTCTAGGTTTGCCATGGCTATTCTGCCATTGATAAGCGTAACTTGTGTTTGCCAAAGACGTTCGGCCTCATAGTCGGCTTTAGAAAACCACAATATAATGAGATGACGAGTGGAATGAATATGACCATCCATAGTGTAGCCATCAAGATCTGGTGTTATCATTGCTTGTCAGCCTGCTTGAGCTTAAGGTTGTCGAACAATGCTTTTGCAAGGTAGGCCTAAATTACGCTGTTTATCAAGTACGTAGCCCCCACTCTCGCACCAATAGCGACAGGTATTGGGCAACACGTCCTGCAAGACGCATACAGGTATCACTTCGCCAACTTTACAAACGTTGGCTGATGTATCCGGAATCGGAGAAAAGCCCCCGGTCACCAAACCGCTGGCATCTGTCCGCACCAACGGATTCCCCCTAGCATAGGCATACGTGTTGATCCCGCCCGCAAGCCCGATGGGGTCGCTTTCGATGTAGCGCCCTAGCCTTGGGTCGTAGTCGCGGAAATAATTGTAATGCAGTTTGGTGCCCTGGTCGAAAAATTGTCCCGGAAAGCGGAGCTCGTAGCTGAAGTTGCCTAATGGATCGGTTGGGTCGCCATTGCCGAAAGGGTCGTGGTTCCACAGCCACACGACCGCGCCGCTGGCGTCGGTGATCTGATGCGGGCTCCCAAGATGGTCGGGCGCGATGTAGTATCGCACGCCCGGCTGATT
>JBOHJV010000078.1:0-15142 GCA_050728695.1 Methylocella sp.
GCGTTGCATGCGGTGGATGTCGCCGCGTTGCAGGTCAAGCTTGTCGAGGGAGAACTCTACCCGACGGTCAATCTCGTCGGCAGCGTCCAGAACAATTACAACTTTCAGGGAGTTCCCGGAGAGCGTTTCCTAAATGCTTCGATCCTCGGTCAGGTCACCGTGCCGATCTATCAAGGCGGCGAGGTCTACGCGCGGACGCGCCAGGCCAAGGAAACGCTCGGCCAGGCCAGGCTGCAGGCCGATTTGCAGCGTGATTTGGTGCGCGCGGCGGTGGTTTCCTCCTGGGGCCAGCTCGATACGGCGCGCGGCGTCATTCAATCGTCGAAGGCTTCGGTCAAGTCCAACGAAATCGCGCTCGACAGCATCCGGCAAGAAGCGGAAGTCGGTCAGCGTACGACATTCGATATTCTTTTCCAGCAGCAGCAGTTGCTGAACGCGAGAGTGGCCCTTGTCACCGCGCAGCGCGACCGGGTCGTCGCCTCCTATGCGGTAATGGCCGCGATCGGCCGACTCTCCGCCGCCAACCTTAACCTAAACGTTACGCAATACGATCCGACCATCCATTTCGATCAGGTCAAGGACAAGTGGATCGGCCTTCGCACGCCGGACGGACGCTAATCGGCCACGCGATTGGCCGCCAGCTTGGGTCAAGGCGAATCCGCCAAGCTGCGCTCGCCCTTGTGAACACCTGATGATTCTGGCCAGGCGGGCCGGGGCTCCGGGGTTGAGGCAAAGCCTTGTGATAACCGCGCTATCTCGGCTGACCAGCGAAGTTAAGCTAGACCCTGACGGATCGAAATCGAAGCGAATCATTCGCTGTCTCCCTGGTCCTGCCGCCAAAGCGGTACGTTCATGGAAATATGAGAATGCACAAAGCATGGAGTCCCGTCGCAAGTTTAGCGATCATGAGCGTGGCGGAGCGCTTTCGATGCAATCGGATTGCGCCCCAAAAAGCTGGTTTCGCAAGTTCCGCATTCCCGCCTCGGCGGGCCAAAGTCTAGCGGCTCGATGGCCGAGCTTGTTCCCGATGCGCGATCTTGCAAGGATTGGCGCATCTTCCTTTTGAAGGTATTTGGAGATCATGAGCCAAACCAACTCCCTATTGACAGACGGTCCGGTTCCACAGCCAAGCCCGCATGAACCATCGATGGAGGAAATCCTCGCATCGATCCGGCGAATCATCGCCGGCGACCAGACGGTGCTTGCGAGCGAGAGCGGGTTACACGGGGAGGCTCCGCGGCTGGACCCAAATGGCGAAGCCTTCGAGCCGGGTTCGCGCGGGGGCTCCGGGCGTGCTTTTGTCTCAAACGCCAGGGACAGTTCAGTCGGCGCCGCCTTCAACGCCCTTCTCGCCAGCCGGTTTGTCCAGCGCAGCGATGCCGTCATCGATCTTACCCGCGAAATGCTGCGTCCCATGCTCAAGTCTTGGCTCGATGACAATCTGGAGGGCATCGTGGAGCGCCTTGTCGGCGCCGAGATCGAGCGAATCGCTCGCGGCGAATAAACAAGGCTCAAAGCCAGCGGCCCGGAGTACGTTTGCCTTACGAATGCCTGGCGCGACGAGTGTTCCAGGCTGCCCAGGTGCGCTTGCTTTTTGGCCGCTTGTTTGGCATCGCTCACATTTGACGCGGCCGGCCCGGCTGGCCCGCCAAAAGCGCGCGAGCGACCGGAACACCGATCCAATGATGGAAAAGACTTTCGATCCAAAGGCGGTCGAAGGCCGTACCGCGGCGGCGTGGCAAGAGGCTGGCGCGTTCCTGGCGGGGCGCCCGGAGCGGGCAGGGGCGGCGCCTTTCACGATCGTCATTCCGCCGCCAAACGTCACCGGCTCCCTGCACATGGGCCACGCGCTCAACACGACGTTGCAGGATATCCTCTGCCGCTTCGAGCGGATGCGCGGCAAGGACGTGCTGTGGCAGCCGGGGACCGATCACGCCGGTATCGCCACGCAAATGGTCGTCGAGCGGCAATTGATGGAGCGTCAGGAACCCGGCCGGGTTGACCTAGGCCGCGAAAAATTTCTAGCGCGCGTGTGGGAATGGAAGGCCCAGTCGGGCGGTGCGATCATCGAGCAATTGCAAAGGCTCGGCGCCTCCTGCGACTGGACGCGCGAGCGCTTTACCTTGGACGAAGGGATGTCCCGCGCTGTCACAAGAGCTTTCGTGCAGCTCTACAAGGAAGGCCTGATCTACAAGGACAAGCGTCTTGTCAATTGGGACCCGCAGCTGCAAACCGCGATCTCCGACCTCGAAGTGGTGCAGGTCGAGACCAAGGGCCACTTGTGGCACTTCAAATATCCGGTCGTCGATGACGATGGTGCCGAGACAGGCGAATTCATCGTGGTGGCAACGACGCGGCCGGAAACCATGCTGGGTGATACGGCGGTCGCAGTTCATCCGAAGGACGCGCGCTATCTCCATCTCCAGGGCAAACGTGTGCGGCTACCGCTCGTGGGCCGCCTCATTCCGATCATTGCCGACAAATATTCCGATCCGGAAAAAGGCACCGGCGCGGTGAAGATCACCCCCGCGCATGATTTCAACGATTTCGAGGTGGGCAAAAGGCACCAAAACGAACGGGTGTGGCCGATCAATGTCCTCGACGCGCAAGCAAACGTAGCTATAGCTAATAATACTGACTTCTTATTGGATCTTTTAGACGACACGGAAGTGTACTCAACTATCGGCATATTGAACGGCCTGACGCGCGAAGCGGCTCGAACACGGATCGTCGAGTTGATGGACGCGCAACTCCTTCTCGACAGGACCGAGCCGCATACACATATAGTGCCGCATGGCGACCGATCCGGAAGTGTCATCGAGCCGTGGCTGACCAACCAGTGGTATGTCGATGCGAAGACTTTGGCGCAACCAGCCCTTGAGGTTGTTCGCGAAGGCAAGACAAGTTTTATTCCGAAAAGTTGGGAAAAGACCTATTTCGATTGGCTCGAAAATATTCAGCCCTGGTGCATCTCACGCCAGCTTTGGTGGGGACATCAAATTCCGGCTTGGTATGGGCCGAGAACTCACGAGGCTAGGGCCGTATTTATCCGTACCCGCGGCCCAAGTGCGGCGCTTGCGATGGCAAGTGTCGACCCGGAGATCTTTGTCGCAGCTTCCGAAACGGAGGCGATCAAAGCGGCGCAGGCTCATTATGGCAAGCGAGTGAAGGTCTGCGGCAAGAATGAAATACCGCAAGCAAACCTTGACGATGAGCCTGTTGTTTACATCCACCGCGATCCCGACGTCCTCGACACCTGGTTCTCTTCGGCGCTTTGGCCATTCTCCACCCTCGGTTGGCCGGACGAGACGCCGGAGCTAAAGCGCCGTTATCCGACGAGCGTGCTTGTCACCGGCTTCGACATCATTTTCTTTTGGGTTGCCAGGATGATGATGATGGGCCTGCATTTCATGCACGAAGTCCCGTTCCGCGATGTCTATATCCACGCCCTTGTCCGCGATGAGAAGGGCGCAAAAATGTCGAAATCCAAGGGCAATGTGGTCGATCCGTTGCACCTTATCGAGACCTACGGCGCGGATGCCCTGCGCTTTACGCTCGCTTCCATGGCGGCGCCGGGACGCGACATCAAGCTATCGACGCAACGTATCGAGGGATATCGAAATTTTGGCACAAAACTCTGGAACGCGGCGCGCTTCGCCGAAATGAATGGCTGCGTGCTGCAAGCCGCGTTTGATCCGCGCCAAACAAGTCTTAAGATCAATCGTTGGATCGTTGGCGAAACCGCGAAGGCCATTGCCGAGGTAACGGAGGCGATAGAAACCTATCGTTTCGACGACGCCGCCAACGCCGTCTATCGGTTCGTCTGGAACGTCTTTTGCGACTGGTATCTCGAACTCGCCAAGCCTCTCCTGCAAGGCGCGGACGGGCCGGCCAAGATCGAGACCCGCGCGACAACGGCTTTCGTGCGCGAACAAATCGTCAAGCTCCTGCACCCCTTCATGCCGTTCATGACCGAGGAGCTTTGGAGCATCACGGCGACCGACGAACAGCCCCGCGCGAATGTGCTGGCGCTCGCGAAATGGCCGGAACTAGAGAGTTGCGAGAATCCGGAGGCGGAAGCCGAGATCGGCTTTATCGTCGAGCTGATTTCGGAAATCCGATCGGTGCGCGCGGAAATGAACGTCCCTGCGGCGGCGCAAATCCCGCTGGTGCTCGTTAACGCCTCGCCGGAGACCACATCGCGTGCGAAAAATTGGGACGAAACCATTAAGCGTCTTGCCCGGCTATCGGGGATTTCATTTGCGCCCGAGGCTCCGGAAAAATCCGCGCAGATGATCGTCCGCAAAACTCTCGCCGCTTTGCCACTACAAGGCATCGTGGACGTGGAGGCGGAAAAGACTCGTCTCGCCAAGGAGATCGCCAAATCGAAAGGCGACGCGGACAAAATCGAGGCCAAACTTCGCAATGCCGATTTCGTTGCCCGCGCGCCGGAAGAAGTCGTCGAGGAAAACCGCGAACGGCAAGAGGACGCTCTCGCCAGGATGGAAAAGCTCGCCGCCGCGCTGGCAAAACTTGGCGGAGCTTGATTGGGTCCAGCGCGTCCGGCGTTCATGCCGGGCCAGAGCGACCTCACACGGCAACGAGCCGCGCTATTGATCTGTCCATAAGTAGCGGCACGCTCAGGCGGCGCATTTGAGAGAGGGTCTCCGATAGTATGAGCCGATTTTTCCAGGGTCGTTTTGCGGCTGGCGCGGTAAATGGGAGCGTTTGATGGTGACCACCCCAGGAGGGGGCAATATCACGCCGGGACGATCGCACGACAAAAGGCATCGGAAAGCCGCGCCAGCCGCGCGCGCTTGCGATCGAGCATCGCCGTGAAATCGGGGGATAGTAGAAAGCTAAGCTCGCGTTCGCGGCTGAGAGTGACCGGGTCGGCCGCCACAAGCTCGTCGTCGCAATAGCCCGGATGACACATGACCAGGTGGCGCCTGCCCGGCGCGCGGAGATAGCGGGCGAAATCGGCGGCGAAATCATGGCCTGGGTCGAACGCCGAAAAGCCCGAAAATCCGTCGTTGATGGCGTAACCTCGCGCGGAAGCCTCCCGTGCAAAGCCGCTCCCAAGCCGGGAAATTCCAAGCGCTTTTGGCAGTTCGACACCGCGCCGCAGAATGCGCCAAGGGCGATCGGAGCAATCGCGCAGCCAGATCTTTCTCGAAAATCCTTTTTGTTCAAGGCACGCGAACAACGCGGCGCGTATTTGTGGCAGAACCTGGACATGCTGATGCCCATCCACAAAAGCGGGAGCGGCGTCGAAATGCTCGCAAAAGCCGTCGAGCTGGCACGAGATTTCCTGGCCGATCTCGGCTATCGGCAACTCTTTGCTCCGCGCCCCCTTGAGCACACGACGTATTCCCGGCAGGCGGCCCGTCGCCGCGAACGCCGGCATGCATGAAAGCGGGCTGCCAAGCGTGAGATTGAGGTGGAGCCCGATGTCGGCCTTGGCCTTGAATTGGCGCAATTCATGCGCATCTTTCGGCCAGAATGGCCGCGTTGTCATCGCGCTTGTCGCGCTCAGCCGGCCGGCGCCCAGCGCTTCCAGAATACCGCGGCTGACGCCAGGCGACAGCGCATAATCATCAGCGCAAAGGCAGAACGAAAAATATGCTTCGTCCGTGCGCACGACGATCAACCCTTCACATTACGGCAAACTGTTCAAGCGCTCCGGTGAGGCATAGTCCGGCTTTGGGCAAATATGCAAGCAATCTTGCCCAACGCCATGCAAAAGCCTAAGCGGGGATTGCATTAACCTCGGCAGGGCCGCGGTTGCGATTCAAGAGGCTTCCAAATATGACGACATCCGGCACGGGGCCGGCGGACGCGAACGGCGCGGAGATTTCCGTGATCACGCCGGTTTATAATGAATCCAGCAACATAGAGGCTTTGCTCGCGCGGCTGGTGCCCGTACTTGAGCGTTGCACGGCTTCGTTCGAAATCATTTTTATCGACGACGGATCGACCGACGAGACGCTCGCATATCTGCGCGCCGCCCATCACATGGACCCTCGCATTCGCGCGCTTTCGCTGAGCCGGAATTTCGGCAAGGAGATCGCGATAGCGGCGGGCCTCGATCATGCAAGGGGGGCCGCGGCCATCATCATGGACGCCGATTTGCAGCATCCGCCAGAGCTGATCGAAACCTTCGTCGCGCGTTGGAGGGAAGGCTACAAGAATGTCTTCGCACAGCCAGGAGATCGAAGCCTCTATAGCCCGTTGCGGCGGATTTTGACGCATCGCTTTTACAAGATTTTCGGCTCGGTCGGAGAGACAAGCCTTCCCGAGGGCGCCGGGGATTTCCGGCTTCTCGATGCGCAGGCCGTCGCGGCGCTTCGCGCAATGCGCGAGCAGGCGCGCTTTTCCAAAGGACTTTATGCCTGGATCGGATTTGAATCGATTGGGGTGTCATTCGATGCCGCGCCGCGCCTCCACGGCACGTCCAAATTCAGCTACCGCAAATTGACGCATTTGGCGCTCGACGGTCTCATGTCCTTTTCGACGATGCCTCTCAAGGTCTGGACCTTTATCGGATCGGCAATGTCGGGGCTGGCGCTGGCGTTGGCGGCCTTCTATTTGATACGCACCCTCATTTCCGGGGTCGACGTACCTGGCTTTGCCTCACTGATTGTTTCGGTTACCTTTTTTGCCGGCATTCAATTGCTGTCGCTTGGCGTCATAGGCGAATATATTGGCCGCATCTTCGCCGAAGTAAAACGGCGGCCGCTCTACCTGATCGAAGAGCGCGTGGGCATCGGCTCGCCCGTCGCCGACGATTCCTTGGCGAGGATACAGACCAGGTAAATCGAAAACATCCATGTACAAAAGCCTGGTTTCCGTCGGCGGCTTGACCTTGCTCTCGCGCGGCGCCGGTTTTTTGCGCGATATCATTCTTGCGGCCGTGCTCGGCGCCGGATTACTCAACGATGCGTTCGTCGTGGCCCAGCGCCTGCCCAATCATTTCCGCGCGATTTTTGGCGAGGGGGCATTCAATTCCGCCTACGTTCCAAGCTACGCGCGGGTGCTTCAATCCGAAGGTCTTTCCCGTGCGCGGTTGTTTTCCGGCCAGATTTTTCTCGGCTTGCTCGCGTCCCAAATTCTCGTCGTCGCCCTCGCCATCGCGTTCACCCCCGCTCTCATCGACATTCTGGCGCCAGGCTTCCGCGCGGATCCGCAAAAATTCGCGCTCACCGTCACGCTGACCCGGATCACTTTTCCCTATCTATTGTTCATCACGCTCGTCACGCTGCAATCTGGCACCCTAAACGCGCACGGCCATTTCGCCGCCGCGGCCTTCACCCCGGTCTTGATGAATCTGTCGATGATTGTTTTTCTCGGCCTGGCTTTTCTATTCACCAACGCCGGCTTGGCGGCGAGTTGGGGATTGACAGTATCCGGCGCGCTGCAACTTGCCCTGACCTCGGCGGCCGCCCATCGCGCCGGAATTTTCGAGCGCTTCGCGCGCCCCGCGATGACGCAAAAAATCAAGCGCTTCCTTGCCACGCTGGGTCCGGCGGTGATTGGCTCAGCCGGCACCCAGATCGCGCTTTTCGCCGACACCATCATCGGTTCTATGCTGCCGACCGGCGGTGTTTCCTCGATCTATTATGCCGACCGCATCTACCAATTGCCGCTCGCCGTCATTGGCATAGCGGCGGGCACCGTGCTGTTGCCGGAGATGAGCAAACTGTTCGCGGCCGGCAACCGGAACGGTGCGCTGCATGTGCAAAATCGAACCATGGCGCTTTCGCTCGCGCTGACGGCGCCATTTTTCATCGCGTTCATCATGATCCCAGATGATATCATGCGCGGGGTGTTTCAGCGCGGCGCCTTCACGGCACAGGCGGCCAGCGCGTCGGCCGCAGTGCTTACGGCCTATGGCTTTGGGCTTGTCGCAATTGTTCTTTTGCGCTCGGCCGTGGCAAGCTTTCAGGCAAAGGGCGATATGAAAACGCCGATGCTGATCGCGCTCGCCGCGGTCGCGATCAATGTCGCCTTGAAAATCGTGCTGTTCAAGCCCTTTGGCGCGCCAGGACTTGCCGCCGCGACGGCAGCCGGCGCATGGATCAACCTCGCCGGCTTGTGCTTTTTCGCGATCCGCCGGGGCGCCATGAAGATTGATCTTTTTTTATGGAAGACGGCGACAGTGGTGACCGCGGCTTCGTTCAATCTGGCGGTTTTCGCACTGTTTGCCGCGCCTCCCGCTCAGCGCGTGGCGGCAGGCCTCGGACGTTTCGCCGATGTGTTTGAGCTTTTGTTTCTTGGCCTTGCAGGCGCGCTGCTCTACGCGCTCGTTCTCCTGGCTGGATTGCGGATCGCCAATGTGAAACTCGAACGATCGCGGGGCTATCGATAGGTCAGCCATTAATCCATTGGAATACATGGACTCGCTCGACCGCCAACCAGTCATTCGACTGCTCCACTTAACCGCGGCATCACCCCGCGTTTATCCCGGGCGATTCTCCTTCCCTCCATTCGAGCGGAACCACTTTGCCGCCTTCGACGGTCAGTGCAAGCCGCCCATGCTTCAGTTCGAGCGCCTTGCCGCCAAAAAGCTCGCGCCGCCAGCCGGTGAGTGCCGCGACCTTGGCATGATCGTCGGCGGCGATTGCCTCGAGATCGTCGACCGTCGCGATCATCTTCGCGGCGACGCCGTGGCTCTCGCTGACATGGCGCAGGAGCACGCGCAGAAGCTCGACCGTCGCGCCATTGCCGCCATTGCGTCGCTCGCGCTCGATCTTTGGCAGGCTCTTAGGGTCTCGCGCGAGGCCGCGCTCGATCGCCGCCAAAATCCCGGCGCCGGCGCGTGAACGCTCCATCCCGCGCGGAAAGGCGCGTAGATTGCCCAAGGCCTCGGCCGTTTTCGGCGCGGCGAGCACGAGTTCGATCAAGACGTCGTCCTTCAAGACCCGCGCGCGGGGCACGTCGCGCGTCTGCGCCACGGCCTCCCGCCAGGCGGCGACTTCCATGAGCACCGCGAGATCGCGCGGTTTGCGGACTCGGTTGCGGAATCGCTCCCAGGCGTTTTCGGGCTGCTGTTCATAAGTCGAAGGCGACGTCAAAAGCGTCATTTCTTCGGCCAGCCAACCGGTCCTGCCAGTTTTCTCCAGCTCGGCGCGCAGGAACCGATAGATGTCGCGCAAATAGGCGACGTCGGCGATCGCATATTCAGCCTGGGCCGGCAAAAGCGGACGCCGCGACCAATCGGTGAAGCGCGAGGATTTATCGAGCCTGACTTTCGTAACGGTCTGGACAAGATCGCCATAGGAGACCTGATCGCCAAAGCCGCAGACCATCGCGGCGACCTGGGTATCGAACAGCGGCGCGGGGATCAATTTTGCGAGATTCCAAATAATTTCAATATCTTGACGCGCAGCGTGAAAGACCTTGGTCGGTCCCTGGTCGGCCATCAGCTCGAAAAAGGGCGAAAGATCGAGCCCTTCGGCCATTGCATCGACAGCCACGGCTTCTTCTTCCGACGCGAGCTGCACGATGCAGAGCTGCGGCCAGAAAGTCGTTTCCCGCAAAAATTCGGTATCGACGGTGATGAAGGGGTGGGTTGCAAGGCGCTCGCAGACGGCGCTTAGGTCTTCTTGCGTGGAAATCAGGGTCATAATGGCTCAATAATGCAAAGCCGGACCATCGGCTATAGGTTCCCGCGCGGCAAAGGGCCTGCCCGGCCCGCCATCGCAGCCCCGTCTTGACAGATGACGCCGCCCATGCGGTTGTCCGCGCGCTTGGCGCAAACCGCAAGATCGCGCAAAACCGTCTTCCTCTTGCTCGTGACTTTATCATGCACCGCTACCGCTCCCATAGCTGCGGCGACCTGAGGGAAACGCAGACCGGCGAAACGATTCGACTTTCTGGCTGGTGCCATCGCATTCGCGATCATGGCGGCGTGCTATTCATTGATCTGCGCGATCATTACGGTGTTACCCAATGCGTGGTCGACCCGGATTCGAAGGCCTTCGAGCAAGCCGAAAAACTTCGATCGGAATGGGTCGTCCGGATCGACGGCACGGTCCGCAAACGCCCCGCGGGCACCGAAAATTTCGAAATGCCGACCGGCCTCGTTGAAGTCTACGTCACTGGAATCGAGGTTTTGGGAGCCGCCGCCGAATTGCCCGTGCCCGTGTTTGGCGAGCAAAATTATCCCGAAGATATGCGGCTGCGCTATCGTTTTCTCGATCTGCGCCGCGACAGGCTGCATCAAAATATCATGCTGCGCGGAAGAATCGTCGATTCGCTCCGCGCGCGGATGAAGGCCCAGGGCTTTTTCGAGTTCCAGACCCCGATACTGACCGCTTCGAGTCCCGAGGGGGCGCGCGATTTCCTGGTGCCGTCCCGCCTGCATCCGGGAAAATTCTACGCCCTGCCGCAGGCGCCGCAGCAGTTCAAGCAGATGATCATGGTGGCGGGCTTCGACCGCTATTTTCAAATCGCGCCGTGTTTTCGCGACGAGGACGCGCGCGCCGACCGCAGCCCCGGCGAATTTTATCAGCTCGACATCGAGATGAGTTTCGTCACGCAAGAGGATGTCTTCGCCGCGGTCGAGCCGGTGCTGCGCGGCGCCTTCGAGGAGTTTGGCGGCGGCCGTCCGGTCACCCAAAACTTCCCTATGATTCCCTATGCGGAGGCGATGCTGAAATATGGCTCCGACAAGCCCGATCTTCGCAATCCGCTCGTCATCGCCGATGTCACGGAAGAATTTTCACGCGAGGATGTGAAGTTCAACGCCTTCAAGAAGGTCATCACGGAGGGCGGCGTCGTGCGGGCGATTCCGGCGCTCTGCGCGTCCGCTCGGCCGCGTTCCTTTTTCGACAAGCTCAACGATTGGGCGAAGGGCGAAGGCGCGGCGGGGCTTGGCTATATCATCTTCGAAAGCGAGGGCGGCGGGCTTACAGGCAAAGGCCCGATCGCCAAATTTCTGCCTGTCGAAGCGCAGGCGAAAATTGCGGAGAAGGCGGGGATTTCCTCCGGCGGCGCGCTGTTCTTCGCCTGTGACCAGGAGGAACGAGCGGCGAAACTTGCCGGCGCCGCCCGGCTCAAGATTGGCAACGAACTCGGTCTCACGAAAGGGGATGTTTTCGAGTTCTGCTGGATCGTCGATTTTCCGATGTACGAATGGAACGAGGACGAGCAGAAAATCGACTTTTCGCATAATCCGTTTTCGATGCCGAATTTCGATCCCAAAACTTTCCTCGAGCTCGATCCGGCCGACGAAAAGACAATTCTCGGCATCAAGGCTTTTCAATATGACATCGTCTGCAACGGCGTCGAGCTTTCCTCCGGCGCGATCAGAAACCATCGCCCCGACATCATGAAAAAGGCGTTCGCGCTCGCCGGCTATGGCGAGGATATGCTGCTCGAAAAATTCGGCGGCATGTATCGCGCTTTCCAATATGGCGCGCCGCCGCACGGCGGGATTGCGCCCGGCCTCGACCGTATCGTCATGCTGCTCGCGGGCGAGGAAAATTTGCGCGAGGTGGTGCTTTTTCCAATGAATCAGCGCGCCGAGGATTTGCTCATGGGCGCGCCTTCCACGGTGACGCCGAAGCAATTGCGCGAGTTGCACCTGAGGCTCAATATGCCTGAATCGAAGAACTGAACCTTGAAGAGATCGGCTCACCTATAGGCAAAGTCCGAGCGGGAGTAGACCATGCGCCGTATCGTTTTGATCTTGGCCAGCGCAATTTGTTGTCTCTTTGTCGTGGGATGCGACAAATGTGGCGACCCGGTCAAATTCAACGTGCCAGGCCTGCCTAGCGCCTGCTACGATAGCCCGCGCCAAAAATGAACGCGCGGCAAGGACAGAGATCCATGGCTTAAAGCCGCCACATGGACCCGCGTCGAAGCGCTTCGTTGAGTCATGGATATTCCGCGCTCCCGCCGTGGCCGCCGCTGCCGAACGCAACGCCGGTCAATGGCCTCAACTCCTGGTCCAAGCGATCCTCGCGGTTTTAAACGCGCCGCGTCTTTTCGGATAATGCGGCGGCTTGGCCATTCGTTTCGTGGCTTGATGCTCTACCAGCAGAGGCGTTAGCCGGGCACTCGCCAATTTTGTGATTTTGTGCGGCCTCCCGCGACGGGGCGCGGGCGCCTTGGCGGGCGTCGAAGTGATTCTCCGCCCACACGACCTCGTGGGTGGTGAAGGCGCGCAGCCACGCCAGGAGCAGAAGAATTTCACGCCCCAAAAAAGCAAGCGGCGACCATGCCGAAACCTCCCACCCCTTGCAAAGCGAAAAGCCCGTCTCGACGCAGAACCACAAAAGCAAGGTCAGGGAGAATCCTAGCCACGACGGACATGAGACGAGCGGCGCCGCGAGCGCGCCCGCGACGGCCGCCGGTAGCGGGCTCGCCAGCGGCTCCAGGGGAAAGGTGACGCGCTCGTTTTTTCGCCTGATCACGCTCCATCGTAGCTGCCGCTCGTAGATTTGGGCAAAGCTTCGCGCGCCAGTTTCCTGGGCGACGGTTTGATGCGAAAATACGGTCTTGAGGCCTAGCCGCGCGAGCGCTAGCGAAAGCGCGGTATCCTCTGAAAGCGTATCGCTTATGGCGGCGATGCCGCCCGCCTTGGCGAGGTCGCTTCGCCGGAAAAGCATGGCCTTGCCGACGCCAAAGCCGAATCCTAGCGCCGAGGCGGCGAGCAAGACCCGCGCATGGCCATTGATCGAATAGGCCTCGATCCGGCCCGCGAAATTTTTTGCGCGCACCGCGACAGGCACCCCGACGACAAGCCCGACGCCTTGCCTAGAATTTTGCACGAAAGCGGCGATCGTGCCAGAATCGAGAGTGATATTCGAATCCTTGGTGAAGACGAGATCATGGCTTGCGGCGGCGAGCGGCGACGCAAGATTGTTGAGTTTTGGGCTGACCGCCGCCGCGCCCGCCGAGCGCAGAAAACGACACGAAATTTTAGGGTGGAAGGCCGCGATGCGGCGCGCCGCGTCGAGCGCGGGAGACTCATGTTCGGCGGCGCCGATCAAGACCTCGTAGGCGGGATAGTCTTGAGCAAACATCGAGGCTTGCGCGATCTCGAAACCTGGATCGAGCAGTTTTATCGGAATAATCGCCGAGATGAGCGGCCGATCCTTGCGCGTCGCCCGCCGGCGCTGCACAAAAGGTTGCGCCAGGCCGCAGCCGAGGCTCGCGCAGAACAGGGCGACAGCAACACTCCACCACATCGCTCCGGCATAGGAGAAAAGGGATGCCACGATGATGATCCGCCGAACGGTCAGGCGGGCGACTTGGCGAAATTCGCCGCCGCCATGTCCCAATTGACAGTATTCCACCACGCCGCGAGATACTCGGCCCGCTTGTTCTGATATTTGAAGTAATAGGCGTGCTCCCACACATCGACGCCGAGAACGACGCGCTGAACGCCCTTTTTGAGCGGCGTATCTTGATTGGGAGTCGAGGCGATATCGAGCTTGCCGTTCTTATCGACGACGAGCCACGCCCAGCCGGAGCCGAAACGCGATAGTCCAGCGGCGTTGACTTTCCCGGTCAATTTGGCGGTGGAGCCGAATGAAGAGTCGATCGCGGATTTCAGGTCTCCGCTCGGCTCTTTGGCGCCGCCCGGCGCCATCAGCTCCCAAAAGAAGGAGTGGATCCAATGGCCGCCTAGGTTGTTGCGCGCCGGCGCGCGGATCTCTTCCGGCACCACGGAAAGATCGGAGAGTACCGCGCCCGGCGTTTTGCCGGCGAGATCGGGATTTTTTTTGACGAGCCCGTTCAAGGCCGCGACATAAGCCCCGTGCTGACGATCATGGTGGATCATCATGGTTGTCGTATCGATATAAGGCTCGAGCGCGTCGAAGCCATAGCCAAGCGGCGGGACCGTGAAGACGGGTCCGGCGGCGCGGGCGGGCGAGAGTGGGCCCGACTTTGCGGAGGCTGCCGCCGTGGCGGCGAGCGCCAATCTCAATCCATCGTGTCGCGTAAACATGGGAGTCTCCTTGGCAAAATCCGCGCGCCCGCCAGGTTAGACGCATCGCTCGCGCCGCCCTTAAGCGGATAAAGCAGTCGCGATTGGGTGCCGCCTATTTCGGTTGACCGGCAAGGCAATTACAGCGCACTTGTCATGGCCCAAAACACGGATGCCGACAAGTGCCGGAACTGCCTGAAGTCGAAACCGTCCGCCGGGGGTTGGAGCCCGCGATGGTCGGGGCACGGCTTATCGCGATCGAGCAGCGGCGGCCGGATTTGCGGTTTCCGTTTCCCGAGCGTTTCACTTTGCGCCTCACTGGCCGGCGCGTCGAGGCGCTCCGGCGGCGCGCCAAATATCTTATCGCCGATCTCGACGGCGCGGACGTCCTCGTCATGCACCTTGGCATGTCCGGGTCTTTCCGCATCGAACAGGCCTGCGCGCCAATCTCCGGCGCGGGCGGGAAAAATTCCCTGCACGATCATGTCGTTTTCGATCTCTCGACCGGCGCGCGTATCGTCTACAACGATCCGCGCCGCTTCGGCTTCATGCAGTTGATACGGCGTCCGGAATTTTCCACCCATCCGCTGTTCAGGAACATCGGAATTGAGCCGCTCGGCGACGAGCTCGACGGGCAAGCGCTGGCGAGGCTTTTCGCGGGGAAGACGAGCTCGCTAAAGGCCGCGCTCCTCGATCAAAGGTTGATCGCCGGTCTCGGCAATATTTATGTCTGCGAGACTTTGCACCGGGCGGGGCTTTCGCCGCGCCGCCCCGCGGGCAGCCTCGCGCGCAAGGATGGCGGCCCAAGCGCGGGGGCAACGCTTCTCGCGCGCGTCATTCCCGAGGTCCTCGAGGAGGCGGTGGCGGCTGGCGGGTCATCGCTGCGCGATCATCGAAAGACCGATGGCGCGCTCGGCTACTTCCAGCATAGTTTTCGTGTCTATGGCCGCGAGCACAAGCCCTGCGCGCGGTGCGGCGGCAAGGTCGGGCGGATCACGCAAGCGGGCCGCGCCACGTTTTATTGCGGCGGCTGCCAAAGATAATCCGCAAGCTTAGACGCGCGTGTCTTTGACCGCGATGGCCCCCGGCGATGGGAGTACCACGACCCGCGCGCCAATCGGCGTTTTCTGATAGAGATCCATTGCGTCCTGGTTGAACATGCGAATGCAGCCGGAGGATCCGCTCGTCCCGATCGTAAAGGGC
>JBOHJV010000079.1:0-15139 GCA_050728695.1 Methylocella sp.
GTAGCTAAAGCGAGACATATAAGCTCTCGCTCATTCTGTATATCGGAAAGGCATTCCATATCGGCTTCATCGAGCGGCGACGTGTCGCTTAGGGCGGTGAGAATCGCTAGATTGACCATAGAAGATGGTCCTCGTTTTGTAGACAAAAAAGCTGTAACCCATTGATGGATATGCGCCGTGTAGACAGGAAAAACTATGCTATATCGTTGTTTCTATAAAGCTATCTGTCCAACATTTAATCAGGAGGTCATGGGTTTGAGTCCCATCGCGCTCACCAATTGAATAAAATATTTAGCTCTACATCCAGATAGCTCTGCTTCCCAAAATCCAAAATTGGGAATTGCATGCGAAGCAACGGCGGCTTGCGTGCAGAGGACCATTTCGTCAACGCGCTCCCTGGGACCGGCGAGGCCGCAAGAATTCCGGGCGGGCCACTTGACTCGTCCATTTTGCAGTGTCACTCGCAGCTGACGCGCAGTGCGGCACGAAACGGCACGAAACATTGCGGGATGGGATGGCCAAGGCCTTCGTTTTTCCGGGACAAGGATCGCAGGCGGTCGGGATGGGCAAGGCCTTGGCGAAGACGTTTCCGCAGGCCCGCGCGGTCATGGCCGAGGTCGACGAGGCCCTGGGGCAAAATCTGTCCATGCTGATGTTCGAGGGACCGCCCGGCGAACTCACCCTGACCGCGAACGCACAACCAGCCTTGCTCGCGGTGAGTCTCGCCGCCGTTCGCGTGCTCGAAGCCGAAGCCGGACTGAATCTCGCGCGGGACGCGAGCTTTGTCGCGGGCCATTCGCTCGGCGAATATTCGGCGCTCGCCGCGGCGGGCTCGTTCGGCGTCGGGGCGGCCGCGAAACTGCTGCGCGTGCGCGGGCTCGCCATGCAGGAGGCCGTGCCGGTTGGCGCCGGCGCGATGGCGGCGCTGCTTGGTCTCGATTACGACGCGGCCTTCGCAATCGCCAAGCAGGCGGCCGATGATACGGGCGGTGGCGCGATCTGCGAGGTCGCCAACGATAATGGCGGTGGCCAGTTCGTGGTGTCTGGGTCCCACGCCGCGGTGCATTGCGCGGTCGAGCTCGCCAAGGCGCAAGGCGCGCGCCGTTCGATTCTGTTGCCGGTGTCGGCGCCGTTTCATTGCGCCTTGATGCAACCCGCCGCCGAGGCCATGGCCGCGGCGCTTGGCGCGGCCGCAATCAAGCCGCCTTGTGTGCCGCTGATTTCGAATGTGCTGGCGGCGCCGGTCACCGAGCCGGAAGAGATCCGCAAGCTTCTTGTCGCCCAGGTGACCGGCGCGGTGCGCTGGCGCGAAAGCATGGCCTTCATGGCGAGCCGGGGAATTTCGCTGTTCGTCGAATGCGGCGCCGGAAAAGTCTTGGCGGGACTTGTCAAAAGGATCAATGGCGCGGCGCGCGGCGTTTCAATTGGCCTTCCGGCCGACATCGATCTTTACCGGGCCATGGCTTAAGTCCTGGCGGCGGTCACGGGAGTTTTATCGTCTCATGTTCGATCTTACCGGCAAGACGGCCCTCGTCACAGGCGCGAGCGGCGGCCTCGGACGGGCGATCGCGCGGGCCTTGCATGACCAAGGCGCGATCGTCGGGCTATCCGGCACCCGCCGCGACGCGCTCGACTCGCTCGCCGCCGAACTTGAAACCAACGTCCATGTCTTTCCTTGCGATCTCGGCCACAAATCCGCGACGGAAGCGCTGGTCCCCGCCGCCGAAGCCGCGATGGGAAGCGTCGACATCCTTGTCAACAATGCCGGCGCCGCCAGGGACAATCTCTTCTTGCGCATGAAGGACGAGGACTGGGACAGCGTTCTTAACGTCAATCTGACCGCCGCCTTTCGTCTTTCCCGCGCCTGCCTCAAGGGAATGCTGCGCAAGCGTCATGGGCGTATTATCGGGATCAGCTCGATCGTTGGGGTGACCGGCAATGCGGGCCAGGGCAATTATGCGGCCGCGAAGGCGGGAATGATCGGCATGTATAAGAGCCTAGCGGCCGAAGTCGCGAGCCGCAACGTGACCGTAAATTGCATCGCGCCAGGGTTTATAGAGAGTCCGATGACCGTTGTTTTGAATGAGAAGCAGAAAGCGGCGATTCTCGCAACGGTCCCGATGGGACGGCTCGGCACCGGCGCCGACGTCGCCGCCGCGGTCGTCTACCTCGCAAGTTCGCAGGCTTCCTATGTCACTGGCCAGACCCTCCATGTAAACGGAGGAATGGCAATGATTTGAGTTCGATATGAGACCGTTCGCGGCAATTGCTCGGGCTCTCGCCAACCGCCATGAAGTATGTTACCAACCCACTCAAGCAATCAGGGAGGCAGTTCGCGGGCGCGCCGCATCGCGCCGCCGCCTGCCTGGGGCGGCGAACTGGAAGCAAAATATGAGGACGAGGAACAAACAACCATGAGCGATGTCGCCGAGCGCGTGAAAAAGATTGTAGTGGAGCACCTCGGGGTCGATGCCGACAAGGTCGTCGACAGCGCCAATTTCATGGAGGACCTTGCCGCCGATTCTCTCGACACGGTCGAACTCGTCATGGCGTTCGAAGAGGAGTTCGGCGTTGAGATTCCGGACGATGCCGCTGAAACCATCGTGACGGTCGGCGACGCCATCAAGTTTCTTGAGAAGGCATCCGCTGCTTGATTTTTTTGAAACAAGCACGGCCAGGCAGCAAGGTGACTTAAGTTGGAACGGATGCTCCCACGCGCCGGCGCCGGGGAGGCAAAGCTTTCAACCCGTCGGGCGGCGGCGGCACGATCGGCCGCTCCCCCATGAACGCCTGCAATGAACGCAGGCGCAACGGGGCGCTGCAATGCCGGCCGGACTAGTCGCAAGGTCGTTTAGATGCGCAGGGTAGTCGTCACGGGTCTCGGCATGATCTCGCCGCTCGCCTGTGGAGTTGAGCCGAGCTGGAGCCGTTTGTTGGCGGGCCAAAGCGGCGCCCGCCGCATCGAAGGGTTCGATGTCTCCGATCTGCCCTGCAAGATCGCCATGCCGGTGCCGCGTGGCGGCGGCGACAACGGGAGCTTCAACCCCGACCATTGGATGGAGCCCAAGGAGCAGCGCAAAATCGATGACTTCATTCTTTACGCGGTCGCGGCGGCGACGCAGGCGCTTGCCGACGCGGGCTGGAAGCCGTCCACCTATGACGAGCAGATCAAGACCGGCGTTCTTATCGGCTCGGGGATCGGCGGCCTTGGCGGCATCGCCGAGACCGCGATCGTCTTGAAGGAAAAGGGCCCGCGCCGCGTTTCGCCGTTTTTCATTCCTGGCCGGCTGATCAATCTTTCTGGCGGCTATGTCTCAATTCACCATGGCCTCAAGGGGCCGAACCATTCGGTGGTTACCGCGTGCTCGACTGGAACCCATGCGATCGGGGACGCCGGGCGCCTGGTGGCCCTTGAAGATGCCGAGGTCATGGTCGCGGGGGGCGCCGAATCGGCGATCAATCGCATCGGCATCGCCGGTTTCGCCGCTTGCCGGGCCCTATCGACAAACTTCAACGACCGGCCAAGGGAAGCCTCGCGGCCCTATGATCGGGACCGCGACGGTTTCGTCATGGGCGAGGGCGCCGGCTGTGTCGTCCTCGAAGCCTACGAACACGCCAAGGCGCGCGGCGCCAAAATTTACGCCGAACTTGCCGGCTACGGCATGTCGGGGGACGCCTATCACGTCACCGCGCCCGAGGAGAGCGGCGATGGCGCCTGCCGGGCGATGGCGGCGGCGATCAAGCGCGCCGGGATTTCACCTTGCGACATCGACTATATCAATGCGCATGGAACCTCGACGCCGCTCGGCGACGAAATCGAAATTCGGGCCGTCGAGAGGATAGCGGGCAACAGCGGCGGGTCACTTTCCATGTCTTCGACGAAATCGGCGATCGGCCATCTCCTCGGTGCCGCCGGTGCCGTCGAGGCGATCTTTTCGATTTTGGCGATCAGGGATCAAATCGTACCGCCGACACTCAACCTCGATCATCCGTCGGTTACGACCCAAATCGATCTCGTGCCGCATAAGGCGCGCAAGCGCGAGGTCGAATTCGTTCTATCGAATTCCTTCGGATTTGGCGGCACCAACGCCTGCTTGGTCTTCAAGCGCCCGCAATGACTCGGCGGACCAAGGCGGCAGCGCGGCGCGGATTCAGGAAATTCCGGCTCTGAACCCGATTTCGCCATATTTTCCGGGCGGGATAGGCGACGTTCTCCAGGTTCGCGGTCAAAGCATTTGGCCGCGACGCAGAGGTCAATTCGCATCGGGAAAATGCAATTTAGCAAACCATTATACCAACAGCGATCGGAACCGGCCCGTGGCATACGAGCGTTTTTCCATGCGAAAGGGATCTTGCGTTCGTATCGAGGGCTGAGTTGATGGACGGCACGCCTTCAAAACCGAACGGAAACGACGCGCCGGACCGGCCGGACCAGACTCTTCGCGACGAGACCCGTAGGGGCGGCCGGTTTACGGGCCAAAGAGTAACGCCGCAAAGCCCGAACGAGGCGTTGCAGCCCGCCGCCGCGCCGCCGCCGCCAATCAAGCCGAGCAGCAGGTGGCCCACGCTTTCGGCGTTCAGCGGGCTCCTCACATTTTTGTTGATCGCGGCGATCGCCTCCATGTCCGGGCTAGTCTGGAGCCGACACCGGATGCATGAACCTGGTCCGCTCGCCACCAACAAGGTCCTCTACATCGCGCCCGGCACCGAAGGGCCGGAAATTATTGCGCAGCTCGATCAGGAAGGCGTCATCGACAGTCCGTTTTTGCTCAATATCGAGCTGCTGCTCGAAGGCAACCGGTCAAAGGTCAAGGCCGGCGAATATCTGTTCAAACAGAACGCCAGCCTGCGCGACGTGATCGACACGCTGGTCAGCGGCAAGCAGGTGCTGCACGCCGTAACGATACCTGAAGGGCTGACAAGCGAGCAGATCGCCGAACGGATCCGCGAAAGCGACATTCTCCTTGGCGATATCACGGACGTACCGAAGGAAGGCAGCTTGTTGCCGGAAACCTACAAGGTGTTGCGGGGCGCGGCGCGGGCGGACGTCATCAAGAAAATGCAGGATGCGCAAAAGCGCATCGTCGATCAGATTTGGTCGAGCCGGGCGAGCGGCCTTCCCTTGCGTTCGCCTTTTGAGCTCGTCACCCTGGCGTCGATCGTCGAAAAGGAAACCGGCAAGGCGGACGAGAGGCCCCGGGTCGCGAGCGTTTTCCTGAACCGCTTGAGAAAAGGGATGCGGCTGCAATCCGACCCCACGATTGTTTATGGCTTGGCCGGGGGAAAAGGCTCGCTAGGCAGGGGGATCACACGCGCCGAAATCGACAAGCCCACCCCCTACAATACCTATTTGATTGACGGTTTGCCGCCCGGGCCGATCGCCAATCCCGGACGCGCGGCGCTCGAAGCGGTTGCAAACCCATCCCGCACCCAGGAGCTTTACTTCGTCGCCGATGGCGCCGGCGGCCATGTTTTTGCCGAAACGCTCGATCAACACAGCCGCAATGTGCAACGTTGGCGCCAGATCGAAAAGGACGCGAAAGACAAGCAGGAACAACCGGCGCCCGGCCTGGATAAGGCCGCGCCGCAAAATGCCCCGGCGGCAACTCAGCCAGGCGCCGGCCAGAAAAGCGAGAGCGGAACGCCGTCTTCGGTTTACGGATCGCTTCCGGCATCGCTTGACGCCCTGCGACACGCGCCCGCGCGGCCATCCCTTTCCTACGCGCCGGCCGCGTCGGCCATTGCAAAAGCGATGGCTGCAACCGCTTCCAGGATGACCGGGGCGAAACCCACCGCGAACGTAAATGCCTTCACCTTTGGGCCGGGGCTCGACGAACTTGGCATTTCAATCGGGGGCGTCTCCTCGCCGGCCGCCACGACGCTCGACGGGCCGGTTGGTCAAGAGGATGCGGCGGGCGTGCCAGGCAATGTGGTCTCCCCCCGGCCTGCTGGCGCGGCGCGCACTGCCGGCGCGACGCCCGCTG
Source organism: Methylocella sp. (assembly GCA_050728695.1). Lineage (GTDB taxonomy): Bacteria > Pseudomonadota > Alphaproteobacteria > Rhizobiales > Beijerinckiaceae > Methylocapsa. Next base: position 5,985 of record JBOHJV010000079.1, read on the forward strand.
GCTTCCCGCCAGGACGCGGCGATTCGCCGGATCACTCCGGAGAGCCGGGATTGTCTCCGGCGCCGCCGGCGGAAAATAATGGGCGGGCCTTGCGCCCGCGGGGGTTCGATGCTTCCGAGGGAACCGCTCTCGATCCCCTTCGCAACAAGACCTATGATTTGAATTACGCCAAGACCGTGCCGGCGTTGCAATAGGCGGGAATATTTCCGCGACCCAGGCCGGCTTGGTCTCGGCATCAAGTCACAAGTACCGCTTCGGCTGGCCTGACGGCAAACCCGAGGCTCGCGGCAATTGCCGGAGTGTCGCATGGCCGCGATGCCCATTTGGGCCGCCGCGAGGCCAGGGTTGTTGGCAATCGCGCCGAGCCCGCCGGTGATTTCCTCCGGCACGCCGATACGCATTCGCCAGGCTCCAGAGCAGTCGCAAAATAGTTGCGTTTTAAATTCCCCATTTTCGGGGTAGAAACTACACTCGCGACACATTCTGACCATTCATGCTCCATTCATCAATGGCCGGGTATACTAAGCTCTACTGTGCTCAAGTAATGTAGGGCCGCGTCGGGTCGCACGGTAAGGAAAGGCCGATGGTCAACGCTCCAAATGCCCTCGGCGCGCTCATTGCTTTGAACCGCTTTGGGCTTGGCGCGCGGCCAGGCGACCTTGCCGCCGCGGCAGGCGATCCGCGCGGCTTTCTCAAAGAGGAGATGGGCAGCGCCGATGTGGCCTTGGTGACGGCCGATCTTCCCTCAACCAGCACAGCGTTGCAGCAGCTGTTCGCCGATCAGAAGCGCATCCGACAGGAACGGGAGCGCAGCACTGAGATTCTAGCGGGGGCCCAGGCGAACGGCATGATGACTGGCGCGGGCGGGACGCCCGCGGCCGCTCCGCCCGCGTCATACCCTTCTATGACGAATGGGCCAGCTCCCGATCAAAAACCAAAGCCGCCGGAACCACCCTTAGCGCAGAAGTTGTTCCGTGCCGAGGCGTTGGCGCGTGTGCGGAAACAGGCTGGCGCGGCGGCGGGATTCGTCGAGCGGCTCGTTGCTTTCTGGTCGAACCATTTCGCCGTGTCGGCGGCAAAAGGCCAATTCGTCCGCGCCGCCGCGGGGCCTTTCGAGCGCGAGGCAATCCGTCCACATGTGCTCGGCCGCTTCGCCGATATGCTGCACGCGGTCGAAACTCATCCGGCCATGCTGTTTTATCTCGACAATCAGCAGTCAATTGGACCCAACTCGAAGGCTGGAGAGAACCGCGGCAAGGGGCTCAACGAGAATCTCGCGCGCGAGATCCTTGAACTGCACACGCTCGGCGTTGGCGGCGGCTATACGCAGGCCGATGTGACATCTCTGGCAAAAATCATTACGGGCTGGACTCTCGCCGGCCGAGAGGGCAGGGTCGGCGCGCCCGGCACATTCGTATTCCTTCCAAACAGGCACGAGCCTGGCGCACAACAGATTCTCGGCAAGTTCTACGCGCAAGAGGGTCAGGCGCAAGGCGAGGCTGCGCTTGCCGATCTTGCGCGCCATCCGGCGACTGCAACGCATGTGGCGACGAAGCTCGCGCGCCATTTCATCGCCGATGAGCCTCCCGAAGCTATCGTCGCCAAGCTCGCCAAGAAGTTTCGCGACACAGACGGCGATTTGAAGGCGCTGTCCCTGGCGCTGATCGACGACGAGATGGCGTGGCGGGCGCCGCTGACCAAAATGCGCACGCCGGCGGAGTTTCTCGTCGCCATCAATCGCGCGGCGGGTTTTGGGCCGCCCGATCCCGGTCCGTTCCTCGGCGCTTCACACGCCATGGGAATGCCCTTGTGGCAGCCGTCGGGACCGAACGGATTTCCCGACAGTCTCGCCGCCTGGGCGTCGCCTGAAGCCATGAAACTGCGCCTCGATGTCTCCTGGCAAGCAGCGCAGCGCGCGCATGACATCGGCAACCCGGTGAGCGTGCTCGATACGGTCGCGGGCTTGGCCGCGTCATCCGAGACGCGCGAGGCAGTGTCGCGCGCCGAATCGCGCCAGCAAGCGCTGGCCATCGTGTTCATGTCGCCCGAATTCCAGCGGAGATGAGCGTGGCCTTTTGTTGCGAAACACCTTCACTGTCAAGGCGTGCCCTCCTCGTTACCGGGGGCGCCCTCGTCGCATGGGCACATCTGCCGCGCGCCGTTCGCGCGGCGAGCGGACGCGATCCGAACCTCATCGTCATCATCCTGCGCGGCGCGCTCGATGGACTCGCCGCGGCCGGACCCGTGGGCGATCCCGATTACGCCTCGTTGCACGGAGACATCGCACTCTCCCTCACCGGCGAGCACGCGGCGCTGCCGCTTGACGGATTCTTCGCGCTCAATCCGGCCATGCCCACCTTCGCACGGCTTTACAAGGCCGGACAGGCGACACTCGTGCACGCCGTCGCGACCAGCTATCGCGAGCGATCGCATTTCGACGGGCAAGACGTGCTCGAGAGCGGCTATGCCGGTCCGGGGCGCACCGATTCGGGCTGGCTCAATCGTGCAATCGGTAGCCTACCGGCCGGCGATGAGCTGCGAAGTGCGCGGGGCCTCGGCGTCGGCGCCGTGGCGCCGCTGATTATGCGGGGGGCCGCGCCCGTGCTCGGCTGGGCGCCGCAGATCGTGCCAACGGCGAGCGACGATTTTGCCGCGCGGGTGCTCAATCTCTACATGCACCGTGATCTCGCGCTTGCGGGCGCCTTGCGCGAGGGCCTCGAGACCGACAAATTGGCGACGCGCGGCGGGCTCAATGGCGACATCGCGAAAGCGCGTGGCGGCATGGATCAGCCAAACGGCATGCGTCAGGCGGCGATGGGCGTAGCAAAGCTGATGGCCGCCAGCGATGGGCCATCTGTCGCGGCGCTGGCCTTTGACGGCTTCGACACGCACGCCAATGAAGGCGGTGCTACCGGACAGCTTGCCACGCGGCTTTCGGGCCTTGATGCCGCCTTTGAAGAATTCGAGAAAGGGCTCGGCTCGAAGTGGAACGACACGGCTGTCGTCGCCATAACGGAATTTGGCCGGACCGCAAAGATCAACGGAACGATTGGCACCGATCATGGCACCGGGACCATTGCCCTTCTCGCTGGCGGCGCGATCAAGGGCGGCCGAGTGATCGCCGACTGGCCAGGCCTCAAGCCCCGGCAGCTCTATCAAGGACGCGATCTCAAACCAACGACGGATTTGCGCGCCGTGCTCAAAGGTTTGCTGTCCGACCAATTTGGCCTGACAGAAGCCGTGCTCGCCGAGAGTGTGTTCCCAAATTCGGCCAGTGTGAAGCCAATGCGGGGCCTGATCGTCTAGTGTAGCACCGACGGCATTAGGGACTGACCGACGCCCAATCTCGTGTGGCGCTGCAGCTTGCAAAGACGCGTAGCTCCTCCTGAGTGAAACCTGGGACCTGAATTACGCCAAAACAGTGCCCGCAACTCAATAAGCGAAGCTTGCTCTCGCAACCCTGGCCGGCGTGGCCCGCGCGTCAGGCCGCGAGGGCCGCTTCGGGCGGCTTGAGTGCAAACCCGAGGCTTGCGGCGATCGCCGGGTGGGTCACTTGACCGCGATGCACGTTGAGGCCGCCGCGCAGGCCAGGGTTGTTGGTAATCGCGCCGAGCCCGCCGGCGGCAAGGGCAAGGCCATACGGAAGCGCCGCATTGTTCAACGCATGACTCGAGGTAAATGGCACCGCGCCGGGCATATTCGCCACGCAATAATGGACCACCCCGCCTTTGATGAAAGTCGGCGCGGCATGCGTCGTCGCATGTGAGCTTTCGAAACAGCCGCCTTGATCAATCGCGATATCGACGAGAACGGCGCCTTGCTTCATGCGGCTCAACATTTGTTCCGTGACGAGCTTTGGCGCTGTGGCGCCGGGGATAAGCACCGCGCCAATCACCGCATCGGCGGACAAGACCGCATCCTCGATCGCCGCCGCCGAGGCAAACCTTGTCTTGGCCCGCCCTTGGAACAATTCGTCGAGCTGGCGCAGGCGCGGGAGCGAGCGATCGAGGATCGTCACGTCGGCGCCGAGACCGGCCGCCATCCGTGCCGCCTGGGTTCCGGCAACGCCGCCGCCTAGCACAACGACCCGCGCCGGCAGAACCCCAGGGACGCCGCCAAGCAAGATGCCGCGGCCGCCGTTCTGGCGGCGCAGAGCCACGCCCGCCGCCTCGATCGCGAGTCGGCCAGCGACTTGGCTCATCGGCGCGAGAAGCGGCAGACCTTGGCCGTCCGGCCCGGGTACGGTTTCATAGGCGATGGCGGTGCAGCCGGAAGCCAACAACCCTTTTGTCTGCGTGCGATCGGCGGCGAGATGCAAAAATGCGAAAACGATCTGATTTTCGCGCAGCTTCGTCCATTCGCTCTCTTGCGGCTCCTTCACCTTTACGATCATTTCGGATTTGGCATAAATTTCGGCGGCGGTGTCTGCTATTGTGGCGCCGGCCGCTAGATAGGCCTGATCCGTGGCATTGATTCCGGTGCCCGCGCCGGTTTCGACGCTCAGCTCGTGCCCAGCGGCGGTGAACTCGCGGACTGACTCTGGCGTCAACCCGACCCGATATTCGTGCTCCTTGATTTCCTTCGGCACGCCAATCCGCATTCGCCAGGCTCCAGATCAAAACGCCGCGTATGCCCAATCGCCTTGGATGTGGTACGATTCAACGTGGAAATCAATCCGGCGAAAGTCTGCGCCTCGCAGCGGTAGGGCTAAAACCTGCTTGTTACCGCCCGTCGATTCGGCTGCTACGCGCCGTGCCATTGGCGCGGTCCGGCTAGCAAGCGGCGGGCGCAATCCGATGAAAAAAAGGATTAGTCACGCTCCCGTCATATTACGACGAAATTTTAGGGGCCGTTGGGTCAAGGAGAGGATGTTGAGTTCGCAAGCGGAAAGACGGAAGCTCGCCGTGGTCAAAGGCGGAACGGAACCAAAACGCGGTATGAAAAGCAATTTGGCCGCGGCGAACCCTGTTCCGGCGCCAGAGCCACTGGCGGCGGCGGACGGAAGCGTTCGTGCCGCGGTTTCGCTTGGTTTCGCCGCGCCGCCCGAGACGGTCCAAGAAGCGTCCTCTCCGGCTGCTTCAATCTCAATCATGGACAAACTGGAAGACTCCGCCGCGCCGCCGCGCGGGGTTGCGCCATCGCCGCATCGCTTCATCAACCGCGAATTGTCTTGGCTCGAATTCAACCGGCGGGTCTTGCTGGAGGCCTCGAACCGCAATCATCCATTGCTCGAGCAATTGCGCTTCCTCTCGATTTCCGCCGACAATCTCGATGAGTTTTTCATGGTACGGGTTGCGGGTCTTCGCGGCCAGATGCGCGCCGGAATCGCGGCGCCATCTGAAGACGGGCTTTCGCCGGCCGAGCAGCTTGGCAAGATCCGCGAGCGCGTAGGCCTTTTGGCGGGCGAGCAGCAGCGCCACTGGCGCGAGTTGCGCAAGGAGCTCCGCGACGCGGGGATAACGCTGGTCGATCCGCCGGACCTCAATAAGGCGGAAACGGATTGGCTGCGTCAACATTTTCTGACCCATGTTTTTCCGGTGCTGACGCCGCTCGCCGTCGATCCGGCGCATCCGTTTCCGTTCATCCCCAATTTCGGCTTTACGATCGCGCTCGAATTGCTCGGGCCAAGCGACAACAAGAACCGGACGGCCTTGATCCGTCTCCCAGCCAAGATCGAGCGGTTCATCCGCCTCCCCGTCGAGCCGGGCGAGAAGGGCCAGCGCTTCGTCGCGCTCGAAACCGCGATCGGAATGTTCACGCAAAGCCTGTTTCCCGGCTATCACGTGCGTGGTCACGGGCTGTTCCGGGTCATTCGCGACAGCGATCTCGAAGTCGAGGAGGAGGCCGAGGATCTGGTGCTATTGTTCGAGAGCGCGCTGAAGCGGCGGCGCCGGGGTTCGGTCATCAGGCTCGAATTCGACAGCAGCATGCCCGAGGAGCTGCGCGGATTTGTCGCCGAGGAACTCGATGTCGCGGGAGACGAGATATTCATCTTGGACGGGATGCTGGCCTTGAACGAGCTGTCCGAACTTGTCGGCCTCGACCGGCCGGACCTCAAGTTCAAGCCTTATAATCCGCGCTTTCCGGAGCGTGTCCGCGAAAATGGCGGCGATTGTTACCTCGCGATCAAACAAAAGGATCTGGTTGTCCATCACCCTTATGAATCCTTCGACGTGGTGGTCCAGTTCCTCCATCAGGCGGCGGCCGATCCGAATGTTGTCGCGATTAAGCAGACACTCTATCGCACCTCCTCCGACAGTCCGATCGTGCGTGCCTTGATCGAGGCGGCGGACGCCGGCAAGTCGGTGACCGCCCTCGTCGAGCTCAAGGCGCGCTTCGACGAGGCCGCCAACATTCGCTGGGCGCGGGATCTCGAACGCGCCGGCGCGCAAGTGGTGTTCGGCTTCATCGAATTAAAGACCCACGCCAAACTGTCGATGGTGGTGCGCCGCGAGGCAGGCTCCCTTATCACCTATTGCCATGTCGGCACCGGCAATTACCATTCGGTGACGGCGAAGATCTATACCGACATTTCGTTTTTTACCGCCGATCCGGCGATTGGACGCGATGTCTCGCGGATCTTTAATTATATCACCGGCTATGCCGAGCCGGCCGGGCTCGAGCGGATGGCGGTTTCGCCGATTTCGCTTAGGCAGCGGCTTCTCGAACATATTGCGCAGGAGATCGCCTTTGTTAAAGCCGGCAAGCCCGCCGCGATCTGGGCAAAGTGCAATGCCCTCGTCGATCCCGAGATCATCGATGCCCTCTATGCGGCGAGCAACGCGGGGGTAAATATCGACCTCATCGTGCGCGGAATCTGCTGCCTCCGGCCGGGCGTCAAGGGGCTGTCCGAAAACATAAGGGTTAAATCGATCGTTGGCCGATTTCTCGAACATGCCAGGGTTTATTGCTTCGGCGGCGGCCACAATCTGCCGCATCCCAAGGCGCATGTCTATATTTCGTCGGCCGACTTGATGCAGCGCAATCTCGACCGGAGAGTCGAGGCGCTGCTGCCGATTCAAAATCCGACCGTGCATGAGCAGATCCTTGATCAGATCATGGTCGCCAATCTGATCGATAATCAGCAGAGCTACCAGGTCTTGCCGGATGGTTCGAGCGCGCGCATAAAAGCGCCTGAAAACGAAGAGCCGTTCAATGCGCATTCCTACTTCATGACCAATCCCAGTCTGTCTGGCCGTGGAAAATCCCTCAAACATTCGAGTCCAAAAACCCTCCTTAAACGGCTGGATGGCCGCTAAGGGCGCGATGTCCGAAAATCGCCAAGAGGCCGCGGCGCCAACGCAGCCGAGAGAACCAATTGCGATCGTCGACGTCGGGTCGAACTCGGTTCGTCTCGTTGTCTACGAATGCTTAAGCCGCTCGCCCCGCCCGATTTTCAACGAGAAATCGCTGTGCGCGCTGGGCAACGGCGTGGCAACCACCGGCCATCTCCCGAAAGCCGGCGTCGAAAAGGCGCTTGCCGCCTTGCGCCGCTTCCGGGTCTTGAGCGATGTCATGGGCGTGTCCCTTCCACACGTTCTTGCCACCGCCGCCGCCCGCGACGCCGTGAACGGAGCCGAATTTCTCGCCGCCGCGGCGGAGGCAATCGGCGCCCCGGTGACGCTGCTATCGGGCGAACGCGAGGCAGAGCTTTCGGCGCATGGGGTCATCGCCGGCATCAACCGCCCGGATGGCGTCGTCGGGGATCTCGGCGGCGGCTCGCTCGAATTGATCGAGGTGAAAGGCGCGCACGCGGGCAAGGGAACGAGCCTGCCGCTTGGCGGGCTCACCTTGATGGATGCCTCGGGACGTTCGCCGCGCGCGGCGGTCAAGATTGTCCGCGAGGCATTGGCCGGCTCTCGCATCGCCGAGCGGCTTGCGGGACGCACTTTCTACGCGGTCGGCGGCACCTGGCGGGCGCTTGCCAAGCTGCACATGAGCCAACGCAATTATCCGCTCGCCGTGACCCACGGCTATGTCATCCCCGCCACCGACGCCGCCGATTTCGCGGGCCTCGTCGAACGGGCGAACACCGAGACGCTGATCTCGATCGACGCGGTCAGCGCGGCGCGGCGGCCGTTTCTTGCCTATGGCGCCGTCGTGCTCGAAGAAATCATTCGCCGGGCGCGGCCGCGCGAAGTCATGATTTCCGTGACTGGCGTCCGGGAAGGTCTGCTTTACGAAATGCTCGACACGGCAGAGCGCCAGAAGGACCCGCTGCTCGTCGCGGCCGCGCAATTCAACCGGCTTTTCTCGCGCGCGCCAGGGCATGCCGAGGAGCTCAACGATTGGACTGGCTCGTTTATAAAGTCCATGCACGTCGAGGAATCCCCGGAAGAACGCCGGCTTCGCCACGCCGCTTGCCTTTTGGCCGATGTCAACTGGCGCGCCCATCCAGACCACCGCAACGAGGAAAGCATCAATATCGTCGAGAACGCCGCTTTTCTCGGTGTCGATCATCCCGGCCGTTCTTTCCTCGCGCTCGCGGCGTCGTATCGCTATCTCGGACTCGATGCGGACGTCAGCCCGCAGATTCGCGCGCTGGTTTCCGCGCGGATGCTCGACAGGGCGCGTATTCTTGCGGCCGCGACACGCGCGGCCTACGCAATTTCGGGCGCGATGTCCGGAGTCCTACCCTTGACGCACCTGAGTTGCGTTGGGACCACATTGAACTTGACGTTGCCGCGAGTGCTTGCCGCTCTCGCGAGCGAGCGGCTGCAAAATCGTTTGAAGCAGCTCGGGCGTTTGATCGGACGCGAGCCAGTGATCACCATCGTGGGATGAGAAGAGATTGTAGCCGCGCTGGACCCTCAAGCTTCTTCCAGTCGTTTCACGCGTGTTTTGAGATCGATGATATCGGCGAGCAACGATCCGATTGAAACAGTTGCCACATAATTGACGCCGCGAACCTCCGTTTCGAGAACGTCGAGACGTTGCCCCAACGCGGAAAAACCATGCCGCGTTTCCTCCCGATGCGATGCGAGCTCGCTGTGCACGCCCGCGATATCGGCGCGAAGGGCACGAAATTGCTCAAGAATGAGGTCCGGGGTTTTGTCTGTCACGGCCGCGTCTTTTCCACTATCGCGCTAACTTTCGCGATCAAGGTCATGGTGTTCCGTATTGCCAAAGGTTCAGGGACGATTTCAGGAATCCAT
>JBOHJV010000080.1:0-15031 GCA_050728695.1 Methylocella sp.
ACGTCCTTGAACAGCGAAACGAGGTCGACCTCCTGCTGAAAGCTGCCGCCGAGCGCCGCGCGTGCCGACTGGCCGACAATGGCTACCACCGGCTGGTGATCGAGACGCGCGTCATAAAGACCGTTGAGCAAATGAATTGCTCCCGGACCCGAGGTCGCCAGGCAAACGCCGACCTCGCCCGTGAATTTGGCATGGGCACACGCCATGAACGCGGCCATCTCCTCGTGCCGCACCTGAACGAAGTCAAACCCGTCGCCGGCGCGATCGAGCGCCGCGATGACGCCGGTGATGCCATCCCCGGGAAACCCGAAAATTCGTTTGATTCCCCACTCCGAAAGGCGCCGCAGAAGGAAATCGCCCACCGTTATGCTCATGATCTCTCTCCTCGATGTCCCGGTTATCCAAACGCGGCTCGCTCTCCATCGTTCCGCTCATCGCGGAACTAACTTCGGAGCTGATCGTTACGTGTTTTTCCCGCAGCCTTTCAACCAGCGCGAAAGCCATTGTTGCGCGCAAACTAAACGGGGAAAAAGGCGGATACCATCACCATGTCTGTCGTTCGGCTATCAGCACCACAGGAGCGGCAGTAGGTGGGCTCTGCGGAAGTTGCGCGGCGGAACCGCTCCGCTTTCGCATAGGCTCTGAGCTACGGAGACGCCCATGTCCGAGGTTGTGGTCATCACGGGAGCGAGCGCGGGCGTCGGCCGGGCGACCGTTCGCGCATTCGGGAAGCGCAAGGCGTCGGTCGCCTTGCTCGCCCGCGACGCGGAAGGGCTGCAAGCCGCTGCCGACGAGGTGGAAGCCGCTGGCGGACGCGCGCTGCCACTGCCCACCGATGTCGCCGATCCCGTTGCCGTCGAGAGCGCGGCCGAACGGGTCGAAAGTCAGTTTGGTCCCATCGACATCTGGATCAACGTGGCGATGGCCACGATCTATGCGCCGCTGCATCGCATCACTCCCGAGGAATACCGGCGCGCGACCGAAGTGACTTACCTCGGGAATGTTTACGGCACGATGGCCGCGCTGAAGCGCATGCGGGCGCGCAACCGCGGCACCATCGTTCAGGTCGGCTCGGCCCTGGCCTATCGCGCCATTCCGCTGCAGGCCCCCTACTGCGGCGCCAAGTTCGCGATTCGCGGCTTCACCGATAGCCTGCGCTCGGAGTTGCTGCACGATCGCATCGACATCCACCTCACGATGGTCCAGATGCCGGCGCTCAACACGCCGCAATTCGACTGGGGACGAAACAAACTACCCAAACGTCCCCAACCGGTGCCGCCGATCTTCCAGCCCGAGGTTGCGGCTGAAGCGATCGTCTTCGCCGCGTATGCCCGCCGCCGCGAAGTGTGGGTCGGCGGCCCCACCGTCAAGGCAATTCTCGCCAACAAGATCGCGCCAGGTCTCCTCGATCGATATCTCGCGCGCGATGGCTATAGCGGCCAGTTCTCTTCCGAGCCCGCTGATCCCTCAGCGCCTGACAATCTTTTCGATCCGGTGCCGGGCGATCACGGCGCCCATGGTCGCTTCGATGGGCGAGCCACGCCATGGAGTGCCGCTCTTTGGGCCTCGATGCACAAGCGCTCCTTGATTGCGGGCGGCGCCGTGATCGGCATCGCTCTCTTGACGGCTGGCCTCGTTTGACGGCATGCCGCGTTGACCATCGCAATGGCGCCTCGCAAGAAGCGTGCGGACCAGCAAGTGAGAGACACAAGGCAGGTCAATCCGCCTGCTGTTCGGCGGCGTCTTCGAACTCCACTTTCAGCGCTCCCCGAACCGCAAGAACATGGGGAACGAGGCGACCTCCGGACGCGCGCTCGAACCGTAGGTCGACGGTACTGCCCCCAATCTTGAGACCGTGAAGCTCGACAAGTTGGATAGGCTCCGGGAGCACTGGGCGCACGATCCAAAGCTTCCCATCAAATCCTTGCGGCTGGAGCCCGAGCAGCTCCGCAATCATGTGCGGCACCGCCCCCGCTGACCATGCTTGCAGTGGGTCGGCGCGCGGACAGTGGGCGGGAGCAAGACCCTCTTCCCGCTGAGTCCCGGCGAAGAACTCCGGTAGTCGGCCGTAGGGGAACCGCTTTGCCGCGTCCAGCGTGCAGCGGAAGATCCGGCACGCGAATTCATCGAGGCCGTAGCGGCGAAACCCGGCCAGGATTAGAGAATTGTCGAATGGCCAGATACTGCCCAGCTGATAAGCAAGCGGGTTGTAGCGCACCTCCTTGCTCGACAGCGTCCGGACGCCCCAGCCGGAGAACATGTCCTCTTGCATCAGGCGCCGCGCGGTCTTCAGCGCCTTGTCGTGATCCGCGATACCGGTCCAGAGCGCCTGGCCTGCATTGGAGGAAACAACCGACATCCGCCGCCCGTCGCCTTCGAGCCCGAGGCAGTAGCAGCCCTTGTCCTCCATCCAGAAATCACGATTGAAGCGTTCGCGTAGTTGCTCGGCCTCCCGTAGCAGCCGCTCGTGGGCAGCCGCCTCGCCCGCCCGGCGATAGAGATCGGCGATCCCGGTCTTGGCGAGATAAACATAGCCCTGCACCTCGACGAGCGAGATCGGCGACTGCGGGAAGCTGCCGTCCTCCCTGACGATCCCGTCCCCAGAATCCTTCCAGCCTTGATTCACCGGGGCGCCCTTCTCGGTCGTGCCGTAGTACTCGATGTAGCCGTCGCCGTTGCGATCGCCGCATTCGTCCATCCAGCGCAATGCGCGGTCGACGTTCCCGCGCAGCTCATTGAAAAGGTCCAGGCTGCCGGTCCAGGACGCATGACGCGCGATGAGGATCAGGAATAGAACAGTCGAGTCAATCGACGCATAGCTGGGTGTCTGCGGGATCTCGCCGAGGTTGGCCATTTCGCCGACCCTCAGCTCGTGGAGGATCTTGCCTGGCTCCTCGCGTCGTTTGGTGTCGTTCCCGCTCCCCTGCGTTCGCGCCAGAAGGCGCGCCGTATCCACCGCCATTTCACGATCGAAGGCAAGACATTGCAGGGACGGGATGAGGCTATCCCGGCCAAACAAGCCGACGTACCACGGCATTCCCGCTGCCGTGAATTCCCGGCCATCGCGATTGACGCGCAGCAAACGGATGTCGCTCAACGAGCGACGGAGAACCTCGTTAAGCACATCATCACCGCAGTGCACTTTCGCGAAGCCCGCAAGCCACTCCGCCGACGTGCGCGCTCGGAAGTGACGGAGTTCCTGGAGAGTTGGTGCCGGACGAGACCTGGTAGGATCGGCCTTGCCGCGGTGAGCCTCCCCGACATGAAATGAGACAATCAGGTCCATGCTCTCTTGCGGCGCGAGGGTGATGTCGAAATTCGCGACCGTCTTGTCCCTCGTCCGTGGCGCCACGATTGGCGGCAGAGAGAATCCCACGTCTAAGCTGCGCAATATGTCGTCGGCGCCCAAATAGCTAAATCGGATATGATGATCCTTCCATTCGGGCGCATGCATGGTGCCGCGCTTTCCCAGGGGCGCCCCGCGCAGCACGAAGATGCTCTCGAAGCCGGCTGCGAACTCCAAGGCGAACGGGAGTTCCACTTCCCCGAGGCTGAAGTTTCGGAAGGAGATCGTGTCGATGAACGCGCACTCGTCCCCGATGATAAGGTTTTTGCGCGCGATGCCCAATGTGTGAGTGGGGATCGGCTTTCCGTTCGAGGCCTTCAGATCCATATTGGTCAACTCGATGTCGGTGGCAAACCCTTCGTCACAGGCGTACATAAGCAGGAGCGGAAGAGTGCCGCCGAGTGAAAACTTGTACTGGCTGAGATAACAGCAATCGCGATAAAAGAGGCCGAAACCGGGGTGCTCCTGCGGCACGCTGCCGTCCCGCTCCGTGGTAACAAACAACTCGCCGTTCTTAATGAGCACTGGATGTCTGATGTCGATCGAGAGAGGAGGCTCCGCCATCGTCTGAGTTCCTTGCGATTACGTCTAAACGGAAATCCGCCGCAGGAGTTAACCGTTCCCTGATTAATTGCGCCGCGAACTTGTTCGCCCGCGGCCTACAATCATCGCAGCAATGACCGAGACCGACGCGATCACAACCAGAACCCCGCCAACAATACCAAGCGCCTGAAATACCCCAAAGTCGGGTTCCAGCCACGCGTAAAGCGCCACAAGCCCGGTGAGGAAAGCCAACAGAGCAAAAATCGCCCCGGCGACAGCGAGGGCCGCGACCACTGACAACCGCACTACGGCCCCTTTGATATGGTCGACCGCCTCGTTCGCTTTTTCCTCGAGCTTCAGTTTGGCGGCAGCGAGCGTTTCGTCGACGCCCGCCGTTGCGGCGGCGGCCGGTCGGCGAACAAGATCGCCAACCGATGCGCTCAGGCTTGCAACGTCACCGCGAAGCGCCGTGAGCTCGGCGGCGATGTCTACCTTGAGCCGCTTAGCCCAATCATTGATCTCCCGCTCGGCCCGGTCCTTCGCGTGACCATAACGCTCCTCAAGGAGGCCGAGCAGTTCGGCATATTTGCCCTTGACTAATTCAACATCCTCGTCAGTCAGCTTGCTCCACTGCTGCTTGACTTCGCCCTTCAGCTCGCCCCAGCTCCGTTCGATTTCCTCCCACTTCATGGGCTGCTCCCTTCGTTGCTTCCAAGTCAGATCCTATTCAGAGCGCCGCTCTTGCAAGCTGTCATCAACCCGCATTCCCCAGATCACAAAGGGATGTGGTTGTCGTCTCTTCGCCGCGCGACGGAGCCGTCGCGAAGCTCGGGCAAAGACCGCCGCCTTCGCAATTGCGGTTCAACCGGCAAAGGTGCGGACAGGAAGCCCGCGAACGCCGGGCTTTAGGCGAAACAGACCGCCGGCAAGCGGCTCGCGTGCGCGAGCCGCTGCGTCGAGGTCCTTCGACGCCGTCGCTACATAAAGATCCTCGAAGTTGGCGCCGCCGAAGGCGCACATTGTCGGGCAGCTTACAGGCAGACGGATCTCCCGATCGACCGCGCCAGCCGGCGTGAAGCGGATCAGGCGGCCGCCGCCATAGATCCCGCTCCAGTAGCAGCCCTCCGCATCCACCGTCCCGCCGTCCGGCTTGCCGATCGACTCTGGGATCGTCGCGAATACGCGCCGGTTCTTCAGGCTTGCCGTCGAGACGTCAAAATCAAACGCGAAGACGGTTCGCGCCTCGGTGTGAGCAAAGAACATCGTCCGGCTGTCCGGGCTCCAGGCCAAGCCGTTTGGTACGATCGCGGCCGGGGCTCGTTCGACGAGACCGTCGTCCGGGGTGTAGTAGCGAAGTGCTCCGGCCTCGCCCGCCTTATGCCCCGGCGGATCGAGGCCGCGGCCGGCGGGCGCGAACATGGTGCCGACCCAAAAGCGGCCGGCGGCATCGCAAGCGCCCTCATTGAAGCGGTGCAGAGATGAATCATAAGGCGGCTCGGCAAGGCACACGGTTTCGCCCGTCGCGAGGTCGAGGCGATGGATGCCGGATCGCAATGCGACGATCGCAGCGCCGGGCTTATTTGGCAAGACGAAGCACCCGATCTCGTCCGCAAGCGGCCATCGGACATCCTCCCCCGTCGCGGGGTCGAAGCGGTGCAGCGCGGGCTCCTCGATGTCGATCCAGTATAGCGCCTGTTCGCGCTCGCACCAGGTCGGCGTCTCGCCGGTCGTCGCGCGGGCGTCTAACACGCATTCGATTGTGGGTGTTGCCATCCTTGACTTCACTTCGTCCGCGGAAGGGGTCTTTCATCGCGCAACTCGTACGCGAGCGGCGCGCGCTCCGGAGCGCGCGTGGCATCCGTCTTCGGCGATCGTATCTAGTACGGCCGGGGAAACCGTCAAGTTGACGGGCGCGACGCACGATGAAATCGCGCGGCGGGCACGTGATCCTCGCGCCAAACGCCACGGTCAGGACGGCGGGAACAACGCCCTTCGCCTGATCCCAGGTTGACCCTTCGACCCTTTTGCTGAACCGCGTCCCACGCCAAACCGCCACTTGCATAACGCAGGGCAAAATATAGGATGGATTACGCCGTCTGGATCGCTGGCAACGGGATTAGCACGATGGCGCAGCCTTCGAGCATAACCGGGACTTGGCGCGCTATTTCGCCGGCCTTATAATCCCTAAATTGTGTGGATTCGCCTAGAAGCGTGACAATGGGGTGAGCGCAAATGAATAGTCCGTCGCGCATATCGAGATTAAATTATTTCGGCGCCGGCCGATCCTTGGTTCCGGGTGAGGCGGGAATAGGCGGCGATAAGTTGAGGACTGGATAATGAGCACGAACCGCGCCTATCGCAATCCGAATGAAATGCCGGCGGTGTTGCCGATTTTTCCGCTTGCGGGCGCCCTGTTGTTGCCGCGTGGCGAATTGCCTCTTAATGTCTTTGAGCAACGCTACCTCGCCATGGTGGACGATGCCATGAAAGGCGAGCGCATCGTCGGCATGATCCAACCCGACCCCGAGGCGGGAGCGGGAACCACCTTGCCGGCATTGTTTTCGGTCGGGTGCGCGGGCCGCATTACCCAGCTCGCCGAAACAGGCGACGGGCGCTACTTCGTCACGTTGACAGGCATAGCGCGGTTCAAGATTATGGAGGAAATTGCCGCCGTGACGCCCTACCGGCAATGTCGCGCCGATTTCAGTCCGTTTTCTGTCGATTTCAGTCCGCGCGCCGGCGAGGATCAGGTCGATCGCGACGGCGTCTTGCGCACCTTGCGCGAGTTCGCCGAGACCAACCATCTCCAGATCGACTGGAACAGCATTAACAATGCGCCAAACGAGGCCCTCGTCAACGCGCTATCCATGATGAGCCCGTGCACCCCCAAGGAAAAGCAAGCGCTTTTAGAAGCACACGACCTGAAAGGCCGGGCGGATGTGCTTGTCGCGATCACCGAAATCGAACTCGCCCGCGGAAAAAACGCCGCGACGCCCTTGCACTGAGCAAGATGACGTTGGCTGACTTATGCGTTAGAGATTACAGTCTTTCGTTTCGCGTGGTATTCTGGCGGGCGCCGGCAACCGCTTTCCGGAAACGATGCTTGAGCGCGCGCGGGATAACCCGTCCCGCCGGAATTTCCATTCGAAATATAAATGCGGGAGGGCGAACCAATGGCGGGTAAGGACAAAGAATCGGGCGCCACGCAAGCTCCGGAGCCTTCTCGGATCGATCCGCGGCTGCTTGAAATCCTGGTGTGTCCGCGCACCAAGACAACCCTTGAATACGACGCACAAAACCAGGAGCTGATCTCCCGCGCCGCCAAGCTTGCCTATCCGATTCGCGACGGCATCCCGATCATGCTTCCGGAAGAAGCGCGCCCGCTGGACTGATAGATGACGCGGACGGCGCGACGGCGGCCCCTTGCGACCCTTGAGAGGAGTGACCGGAATGGAGCCCAGGTTTGGATTGCTCTTGGCACCGAATTTTTGGTATTCGCGGTTCTTTTATTCGGGTCTGCCGGAACGCTTGCTTGGCCAGGCGCCTGGGCTTTCCTGGTCCTTTACTTCGGGCCCCACTCTTGATCACCCGATCCGTTGCCCGCGATGATGCGGCTTTGCTCGCCGAGCGGATGAAGCCGCTGATCCAGAAGGGCCAGCCGCTTTGGGACAAGGTCATCGTGGCGAGCCTTGTCGTGCTCCTCGCCTTCTGGTTGTTCTCGATGGGTCTCGATGCCGGAAGGTTCCGTTGGTCCGCGATGCCGGCTTTGCTGCAGTGGCTCGGCGCTACAGGTATGCTTATCTCCATGTGGATTTGGTGGATTTGGTTCCGGACCATCCAGGCAAGTCCCTTCCTCGCGATTGGAAGATCGTGAACTCCACCGGACGCTCGCCGGCTACGCGAACTATGCCCAACAGGTCCGCCACCGGCTCGTTCCGTGGCAGTGATGAAGCGGGAGACTCTCGCTCGCGCGGTGCCGCCTGGCGTTTCCAGTTAAAGCTTGACTGGAGCCGCCGCGCGGCTCACGTCAGGATTCCGGAAGAGAAGTCCCCTGCGCCATGTCCGATGCCACCGCCCAGCTTTTGACTATTCTCGATCTCGAACGGATCGAGGAAAACATTTTCCGCGGGCGTAGCCCGCAAGTTGGCTGGCAGCGCGTGTTCGGCGGGCTTGTGGTCGCCCAAGCCCTCGTCGCCGCGGCCCGCACCGTCGAAGGCCGCGCGCCGCATTCGCTGCATGGCTATTTTCTTTTGCCTGGCGATCCTGCCGTGCCGATCGTCTACGAAGTCGACCGGATCCGGGATGGGAAGAGTTTTACGACGCGGCGCTGCAACGCGATCCAACACGGCCTCGCGATTTTCTCGCTCTCGGCATCGTTTCAGATCGAGGAGCCAGGCCTCGAACACTCTGTTTCGATGCCCAAGGTTCCAATGCCGGAAAGCCTGCCGCGCGAATCGGAAATGCTGCGCCGCTTTGGTGCCGCCGTGCCGGAAGCCATTCGCCGCTGGTTCGCCCACATAGAGATACGTCCGGCGGATGCGCACGAAGGGGGCGCCGCCGAACAAAACGTATGGTTGCGCGCAACCGGGCCGCTTCCCCCTGATCCGGCCATCCATCGCGCGGTGCTCGCGTATCTCTCCGATTTGACCCTTCTCGATGCCGTGCTCAGCGCACATGGCCGTTCGGTATTCGATACCGGCCTCCAGGTCGCGAGCCTCGATCATGCCTTGTGGTTTCACCGGCCGTTTCGCGCGGACGATTGGCTCTTGTACGCGCAAGATAGCCCAACATCCTGCGGCGCGCGCGGTTTCGCCCGCGGACTCCTCTTCGCTCATGACGGCCGCCTCGTTGCCTCGGTGGTTCAGGAGGGATTGATAAGGCCAAAATCAAATGGCCGGGGCGTCTTGATTTGAGCAAGAGACGATTTCTCAGGGTTGTCTTCAATGTGGGGGAGGCTCGAAAGCACTTCCAGCGCCGCCGCGCTCAACGGGAAACCTGCAAAAAAAACAGGCCGTGATGTTTATGATGAATAGGTCGCGGGCTCCTCCAACCGGCACCAACTAACATTAATCCCAAGTTTGCGGTCGTCGATCCGCGGCAAGAGGTCAAACTTCCGTGGCGATTTACCCTAAAGCGTGGCGATCTGGCGAAACCCCGCGCCCAGCCCGGCGAGCGCCGCCGGGTCAACTTCCACGACTTCCACTTTGTCGACGCGGGCATATGCGGGACCGCGCCAGCATGCCGCGCAAAGCGCCTCGACCGCCTCCGGCGGCCCGGCGAAGAGAGCTTCGACATCGCCGTGTAAGCGATTTCTAACCCATCCCCTAACGCCTCGCGCGCGGGCTTCACTTTGCAACCAGGCGCGGTAGCCGACGCCTTGGACATCGCCGCCGACCGTCACCCGAACGATCATTTCGCATTTGGTCATCGTTGCCGCGTATCGTCGATGGCAGCAGTTTAGCCGGCTTTAAAGTCGACGCCGTGCGCTTCTTTGCCGAAAACGATAAGGGCCGCGAGCGTCACGGCGGCAGTTGCGGCGACCGTCGCGAGCGCGAACGCGTAGTTGCCGCCATTGGACTGCGCAATGTATGCCTGAATCGAGGCCGTCGGCGAGGCCAGCAAATTGCCAAGCTGATACGCGACCCCTGGAAACGTGCCGCGCAGCGCGGCGGGCGAGAGTTCATTGAGATGCGCGGGGACGACGCCCCAGGCTCCTTGAACGGCGAATCCCATGAAAAAAGCGCCGGCGCAGAGTATTACAGGGCCCGTGCCATAAGCCCAAAACGGAATGAGCGGGAGCACCATGAGCGCCGCGATCACAATCGCCCAGCGCCGCCCGATAGGTTGCGACAGCGCGCCAAACAAGAGTCCGCCAAGGATCGCGCCGGCAAAATAGACGCCGACGATCAGACTGACCGTAAGCTCCGGGAAAAGACGCTGGACTTGCAGGAACGCCGGGTAGAGGTCCTGCGTCCCATGGGACAGGACGTTGAAGGCGGTCATCAGCGGCACGGCATAGAGAAGCCCGGCGTAGGCTCGTAGTCCGGCGTTGCGCGGCGGAGAGGTGCTGGCCGACGCGGCCTGTCTGCCCGCGCGGATCAAAAATGCCGGCGACTCCTCGACCTTCCAGTAAATATACAAAACAAGCACCAGCGCCGGCAGGGCACCCGCCATGAACATGCCGCGCCAGTGGCCGGAAAGTACGGCATTAGTAATCGCGGCGAGAAGAAAGCCGCTCGCATACCCGCTCTGGAGTATCCCCGAGACGAGCCCCCGCGCCTGCGCTGGTACCGTTTCCATCGCGAGCGCGGCGCCCACGCCCCATTCGCCGCCCATCGCCACGCCAAAAAGTAACCGCAAAATCAGGAATATGGTAAGGCTCGGAGCCAGGCCGGACGCAGGTCCAAACACGGAAAAAAGCAAAATAACGACGGTCAACGTCACCTTGCGGCCATAGCGGTCGGCCGCGAGGCCAGCTAGCAGCGCTCCAATGGGTCTTGCCGCCAGTGTAAAAGTAAAGGCCCAAGAGACCGGGATCAGGTTGCTCCCGAACCCGAAATCTTTCGCCACATCCTTGAGCACGAAGGTGAGGATGCTGAAATCGAAAGCGTCCAGCGTCCAGCCAAGGTAGCTCGCAATGACCGCGACGCGCTGATTGGGGGCGAGGGAACGGAGCAAGTGAAGCATGTTTTCCTCTCAAGGACTTGCGGGGAAAGTGACACCTGAATGAAGGGTCAAGCTTGCCAAGTCTTTCGCGACTCGCAGAGGAATACAAGTAGTTCCTCAGCTTGAATCCCGCTCATAATTCCCCGCGTGACGCCCGAAGGTAAATTCCGCGATTTCCGGCCCCGCCACAAAGCTGGAGTAGCGCATCCATCTCGGAGAGACGACGAAGTAGACGATGTCCGGCCAACTTTCTCGATCTCGTCCAAGAGGCCAGACAGAGAAATATGCTGCTTTGGCTGCGTCTAGCTCCACGCCTTGCGGCTGATACGCGACGCCTTCTATTTGGACCGTTATTTCATCGTCCCAGCCAACAACCAGCGCAGCTTCCGGGCGCGCCTTCAGGTTCATGGCTTTGCGTGATGTTGAGAATGTGTCGAAGACGAAGCCCAACTCAGGAGTGACAGCAAACCCAATGAGTGCTGACTCGGGAGTTCCAAGTGGGTGGACGGTTGATATCACCGCCAGGCGTTTCTGACGCAGAAAGTCGAAAACGTCTTCGCACTTCATTGAACGCCGCTTCCCAATACCGCGTGTTTGCCTCAGACTCAGTGGGTTTGAGACCAACTTCCAATGGCCCAAATCCAGCCCGGGGAAATTCAAGCTGAAAGTCACTGCCGAAAGACGCGTCTTCTGTTGGCCCGGTGGTGCGCCTGCTGACTATACAGCGATATTGTCGATGAGCCGCGTATTCCCGAGTTTTGCCGCGGCGAGAAGCCGGACCGGTCCCTCGCCACGTGACGCGATGGGGCAAAGCGTTTCGGCGTGGCGGGCTTCGCAATAATCCGTGACGAAACCCGCCGCGGCGAGAGTGGCGCGGGCAGTATCGAGCGCGGTTTCGTTGGCAACTCCCTCGTTGATTTCTCGGGCGCACCTTTGAAGCGCCGCGTGAAGGCATGGCGCAACGGCGCGCTCTTTCGCCGGCAAAAAGACATTGCGCGACGACACCGCGAGACCATCCGCCTCGCGTACCGTGGGCGTGCCCAGAATTTCGGTCTCGAAATCGAGATCGCGCGCCATCCGCCTTATGACTTGCAATTGCTGATAGTCCTTCTGGCCAAAAATCGCGACATCCGGGCGGCACAGGTTAAGGAGTTTTGCCACGATGGTTGCGACGCCCGAAAAGTGCGCCGGTCGGAAACGATCTTCGAGGCCCGCGACCGCGGGTCCCGCCAAGGCGATGGTGGTGACAAAATCCTCGCCGTACATGGCCTCGATGCTTGGGGCGAAAATCAAATCGCCTTCCGCCGCTTCGAATAGAGCCGCATCCGCCTCGAATGAGCGCGGGTAGATGCGGAAATCCTCCGAAGGCGCGAATTGCGCCGGATTGACGAAAATCGACAATACGACACGGCGCGCGCGTTTTTTTGCTTCATGAACAAGGGACATGTGTCCGGAGTGAAGCGCGCCCATGGTCGGCACAAGCCCGATCGTTGCGCCCGCGCGCCGCCACTCCGCGAGCCGCGCCCTAAGGCCCGCCGCGTCACGCACGATTTCAACGCGACTTGCGGCGGAGGCGGCCATGGCTGGTCTTTGTGTGATGCGTTCGTCTCGTATGCGGCGGCGGCCTTGCGGCCAATCCTTCGCGCGTTTTGGCGCGGACGCAAAGCGATAAGATCGGGACCGCGCCCCCGGCGCTTCGATCGCCGTGGTGGACATCGGCGCGGGCTCCGGTTATCTCGTGCCCTAGGTTCAGATAGAAAGCACAGGCCGATGGCCGATTCCGTCAGTTCCGATTTGGCGTCGAGCGCGCTCCTCTACCATCGTTTCCCGCGCCCCGGCAAGCTCGAGATCGTGGCAACGAAGCCGCTCGGGACGCAACACGACCTCTCGCTTGCCTATTCGCCCGGCGTCGCCGCGGCATGCCTCGCGATCGCCGTCGATCCCCGCGCGGCGGCCGAACTCACGGTACGGCAAAATCTCGTCGGCGTCGTGACCAATGGCACGGCCGTCTTGGGGCTTGGCAACATCGGTCCCCTCGCGGGCAAACCGGTGATGGAAGGCAAGGCGGTTCTGTTCAAGAAATTCGCGGGGATCGATGTGTTCGACATCGAGATCGCGGAGACCGATGTCGACCGGCTGGTGGACATCATCGCCGCGCTGGAGCCAACCTTTAGCGGCATCAATCTCGAGGATATCAAGGCGCCGCAATGTTTCGAGGTCGAGCGCAAGCTGCGCGAACGGATGTCGATTCCGGTATTTCACGACGACCAACACGGCACCGCGATCATTGTCGGAGCGGCGGTCCTCAACGCCATGGAATTTACCGGCAAAACAATCGGCGCCGTCAAGATCGTGACATCTGGCGCCGGCGCGGCGGCGCTCGCCTGCCTCGATTTTCTGGTCGTTCTCGGCGCCAAGCGCGAGAACATTTTTGTCACCGACATCGAAGGCGTCGTCTACCGCGGCCGCAAGGCGTTGATGAATGATTACGTTGAGATCTATGCAAAGGATACCGACGCGCGCGCGCTCAAGGATGTCATCGGCGGCGCCGATATTTTTCTCGGGCTTTCGGCGGGAGGCGTCCTGACACCGGAGATGGCGAAGGAGATGGGCGAACGGCCGCTGATCATGGCGCTAGCCAACCCCACTCCCGAAATCGAGCCAGGCGTGGCACAAGCGGCGCGGCCGGACGCCTTGATTTGCACCGGGCGCTCTGATTTTCCAAATCAAGTCAACAACGTGCTTTGCTTTCCCTACATTTTTCGTGGCGCGCTAGATGTTGCCGCCACGGCCATTAACGAGGCAATGAAGCTCGCCGCGACGCGGGCGATCGCCCAGCTCGCCCATGAGCCGCCGTCCGATGTGGTCGCCAGGGCCTACGGCGGCAAGGCGCGCCATTACGGCAATGACAGTCTTATTCCGGCGCCTTTCGATCCGCGCCTGATCTTGCGCATCGCGCCGGCGGTCGCCAAGGCCGCGATGGATACCGGCGTCGCGAAAAGGCCGATCGCCGATTTCGCCCTTTATGAAGAGACATTGTCGCGTTTTGTATTCCGTTCCGGCTTCGTCATGAAGCCCGTGATACAGGCCGCCAAAGCTTGTCCCAAGCGCGTGATCTATGCGGAAGGCGAGGATGAACGGGTGCTGCGCGCGACTCAAACGGTCGTCGAGGAAGGGATCGCCAAACCAATTCTCGTCGGCCGTCCGGAGGTGATCGAGTCGCGCATCGCGCGTTTCGGCCTGGCGGTGCGGCCTGGACAAGATTTCGAACTTATCGATCCAAACGACGATCCCCGCTATCGCGAGTATGTCGCGGCCTATCTCGATGCGGCGGGACGGCACGGAATCACCCCCAAGGCCGCGCGTACCTTGGTGCGAACCAATGCGACGGTGATCGCGGCGATCGCGGTGAAGCGCGGCGACGCCGACGCCATGATTTGCGGCCTCGACGGCCGCTTCAATCCGCACTTGCGCTACATCAAGGACACGATCGGGCTCGTTCCCGGCGCGACCGATCTTTCCGCGATGTGCTTGATGATCACCAATAAGGGCGCCTTTTTTATCGCCGACACGCATGTGAGGCGGGATCCCGCCGCCCCGGAAATCGCCGAAATGGCCTTGTTGTGCGCGGCTCACGTCCGCCGCTTTGGGATCGAGCCGAAAATTGCCCTTGTGTCGCATTCGGATTTCGGTTCGGATGACACGCCTTCGGCCCGCAAGATGCGAGACGCGCTCGAAATCCTTCGCCAGCGTGCCCCAGATCTCGAAGCCGACGGAGAGATGCAGGCCAATACTGCCTTGTCACAGGCGATGCGCGACCTCGTCTTGCCATCCTCGCGCCTAAAGGGCGAGGCGAACGTTCTCGTCATGCCCAATCTCGATGCCGCCAATATTGCCTATACGATGACGACAATCATGACCGACACCCTGCCGGTCGGCCCGATCCTGATCGGCACCGCCAAGCCCGCCCATATCCTGACGCCCTCGGTGACGGCGCGCGGCATCATCAACATGACTGCGGTTTCGGTCGCCGAAGCGCATGGCGAGAGTTTGACCGGACGCCTGGAGGTCACCTCGAGTATCGGCCGGATTTGAAATTATTTGGTTTTAGGAAATCTTCGCCTCGGCGGGCCGCGGTTCGTTCTTTCGCGCGTTGAAAAATATTTGCAGCCTAAAACGCCGATCGCATTCCGGGCAGCGGTGAGGAAATCGTCGCGCGAACTCGAGCATTAAGGCTCGAAGAATTCTGTCGCGCAAGACCGGGTTCTCGGAGACTTCGCGGACGACCGGCAAACCGCAAAGCTCTGGCAATTGAAGTCCCGCCAGCGGATACCATACGCTTTTTTCCTTTCGCGAAGCCGCCGCGTAGGCTAAACAGCAGCGTTTATCGAGCCAAGCATTGTCGGCGGGGCAAAGCGGCGATAGACTTTGGCGCCGCCCAAAGGGACGCCGCCGAAAACCGTCCGCGATTTCCCT
>JBOHJV010000081.1:0-14937 GCA_050728695.1 Methylocella sp.
CTAGTCTCAGGATTGTTCGTGTTCAACATCAAAGCATCTCCTCACGGCGAGCTGTGGGCAGGCAGTGGAGAACAATTGTGCCACATTTCGCGAAGCCTTGCGGCCTTCGCGAACGGATTCCTCGATGACCATCCCATGGCTGTTCGCGAATGATCCGGATATGGAGACAGCCGTTTTACTTTCAAGGGCTTTCGCGGCGATGGATTCCCCCGGCCAGGGGCCGGAGCGGTTATCGAAGCCAAGGTACTCGGCGAGGCGGCGGCGCCGTGAACGTCGGGATTAAGGGGCGCCGGTTTGGCAATTGCGATCGCCGCGCCCTGAATCGCGTGCTTCTCAGCCGGTTCCCGCCGCAAATCGGAGACCCCGACCGTTGCCTCTTTTGCATTGTGCGTCGCACGGATTGCCGTCGCTCGCTTTTCAATGAAGACATCGGTTATCGGGTGGCCATCTTCGATTATCTTTAATATCGAACACAAGCTAGAGCGCAACACCTCGCGATGCTTCGGGAGGTCCCACGCCGTGCTCAAAGTCATCATGATCTTGCGCCGCGCCATTTACGCTCGCGGATGTTTTAGGGTTAAGACCTAATTAATCATGTTTTGATTTGAGCGCGGCATCAAGCCCGTCATCGAAGGCAAATCCAACCGCAAAAAGAAAATCCGCCGTGCCAAGAAGGCTTATAATAACCGCGACGTCGTCGCGCGCCGCTTCGCGAGGCTCACGGATTTCCGACGTATTGCAACGCGATACGACGAGCTCGCGCAAAACTTGTTTTCGGCCCTCTGCTTCGCTGCTACCTTGAGGCCAATGGATCTGAATGCACTGAGTTCGGATCCTAGGTACCTACCGTCCACCACGAACGCTTCAGCGGCGGTATCGCGCCCAACACCGGCACCCCGAGCTTATCATCAACGTCGCGGACCGCGCGGACGCGTGGCGCAAACGATTCTAAGAGCAGCGCCCAGCCGATCGCCACACCCAAGGCCGTTGCGAAGCTCAGTCCCGCGTACACATATTTTAGCGGCTTGACCGGGTAGAGACCGGGTACCGCGGCCGAGGCGATGCGAATTTCGGTGACCGTGGCAGATTCCTTTACGCGCGCCTCCTCGTAGCGCTTGAGAAAGAACTCATAGCTCTGCTCCGCGAGGCGCTCGGTGAGACTTATGGCGTCCATTCGCGTCTGGATTCCAGGGTAGGCGGCTTGCTGCGCCCGCAAGGTCGAAAGCTGTTGTTTTAGCTCCGCTACTTCCCCCTGATCCGCGATCACGTCCGGGCTCTCTTTGATGTGGGTGCGCTCGGCCAGGAGACGACGGCCCGCCAGCTTCACCTCGGTCTTCGCGAGCACGTTTTCCAAGTCCGCTAGGTTCTTTAGATTTTCCTTGTATTCCGAGTCGACGTCGAACGTTCCGCCCGAGTTCTTGTAGGCAAGCAGCTCGGCCCGGGCTTGCTCGAGCGCTTTGCGACTCTCGGCAAGCTGCACCTCGATGAACTCGCGGGCGCGCGCCGACTCGGTGCGATACGCCTCGGAACTGTCCTCGAGGAAGATCTTGGCTGCCATGTTGGCAACAGCAGCCGCCTCCTTCGGGTTGCCGGAGCGATAGGTTATGTCGAAAGCATAAGTATCCTTGGCGGCAACGACCTTGAGGTTCTCCTCGATGTCCTCGACCGCCAGATCGTACGGGGACGCGGGAATGTCTCGTCCGTACTTGAAGTAGTTTCGCAAGGTCCTGGTCGTGCTTTTGACCCATGTTTTCACTTTGTCTTCAAACATCTCAAATAAATTCTCGTACTCCTTTGGTTTCTTGACATGTAATTGAAGAGCGTCAACGATCTGCATCGCCACCGCCGGGCTGCTTATTACTTCTTTGTAAGTCTTGCTGAGCGCGTCGATGGGCGCGGACAAGTTTACGGGAAAGTCGGGGATCTCCTTCTTGTCACCGCCGCCCGAGCTGAATTTGATGTCTTCGAACGGCCGGACGAGCACCAACGCGGTGGACTCGTACTGTTCAGGGAGCACGTAGGTCAATCCAAGGCCGAAGCCCGTTGCAACGACTGGCAACCAGATCAACACCCATTTATTGCCTGCGAGAATCCGCCAAATGCGGTAAAATTCCATTGTCGCTACTCCGTCCGTAATCCCAAATTCCCGAGGCGCCTACCCCAAGCAGTACACAATACGCGGGGTCCTCGCGCCTGAAAGGCTAAGTATCAAGTAACCTTAAAATCGGCCCATCGCGTTCATGAAGCGCCGGGAAAATTGCCGGCGCAAGCTAACGCTCTCGTGCCTTCGGCGGAGTCGTCACGCGCGTTCGACGCTCATGATCGTGATCCTAGCTTTCCCGAAGCTTTTCAAGCCCCAATTAGGTTGTTCAAGTATTTCGACGGGCGATGCTTCGCCTCCGCGGGTAACGAACCATTGGCTTTCAGCTCGCGCGCGACCGGTGGCGGCGCAGCGGTCAACGAACATCCGCAGACTACGTTCAACCATCATTTCTATCACGTTTCGCGAGTTCAGCTTGATTGGGAGATATCAACGCACCCACGGAATGTCAACGCCAGAGCAAAACCCGGCCCGGCTGGCGGAGCAATCGTCGGCGGGGATGTAGTCCGACGCCCATCGCACCGGTCCCGATTGGGGCTCCTGCGATATTGCGGTCGCGAGCGGTCGGGATCGGGGCGCTGATCTCGCTGGTCTCGGCCTCTAGCACATGGCGCTGACGCCGCTGCTCGACATAGCCGCCGATAAATGCGTCGGCAATCTCTCCCACGCGCGGCGACCGCACAGTTCCGTAGCTGATAAGTCAGGACGGGACATCATGGATCAGAGCGCTTGATAAGTGCCATATCTTGTACTGATATGCCATCGGCCCGTCCGGACCAAGTACCGTAGTAGATGGGGCACTCAAGCGCGAGACCACTCTGACCTAATAGGTCAAGGATGTACGTTTCATCGAAGGCGCAGCGACTTTCAGGGTCGCCAGGAATCCCATAGTACCACGGTGGATCGCCGTATTTGAAGTCGATCCGATCCAAGCCAGCGGCCTTGAAGTCGATCTGATCCAAGCCAGCGGCCGCGAGCCGCCGTTGCTCATCATTCATTAGGAACAACGTGATCAGCGCCGAACTTCGTGGCGCGAGAACTCGGCGAATCTCTTCGAAATAGCGCTTGACCTGCTGCGGCCGCATATGGGTTAAGACGGATTTCAAGAGCACAAAATCAAAACTGTCCGCCGGGAACGGGAAGCTGTACTCCTCGGCCGCACCCTTGCCAGACGGGCTGTATGGGGTGGCGATATCCATGTGTTCGAAGCTGAAAGCCGAATATTTCGGAGAGATATGCCGCCGACACCAATTTATCGCGGCTCGATCGGGATCGATCCCAACGTAACGCCCTGAAGCGTCAAGAAAATCAGCAAGTTGGAGTGCCATGAGGCCACACCCGCAACCAACATCCAAAACACGGTCGCCTCGCTGCACATGAGCGAGCAACTTGAGATACGCCATGAACTCCGCGCTCGCCATTTCCATTTGGCGCACGAACCCGATACGCCGTCTCAACCATATGGGTGGATAATCGGCCCGATTGTTCAGTATCCGAGCGGCAAAATCGAGGGGCTCGGCCGCTATGTAGAAGGCGTCAAGAAGCCATCTGAACGCGCGAAAACCCCGCGAAGGAAGATGCTCCTTCAACGAATTACGGAGGGTCAATATGGTCAGCTCCTCAGCCACGCAGTCCAAGATCCATACCGGCGATGCTTGTAGTCGGCTTCACCTCGGACTGCCCAGCTTATACCAAACTGGACTTTGTATTTTCGCGCCGCAGCTCCTCCGGCAGGCAGTCGGGATGGGCCCCGGCGCCCAACAGCATGACCTTCCAGTAGGCCTCCATTTTGGGCCTGGATTGCGGCCGGCCGTCCGGACTGACGAGCCAAACGGTGGCGTATTTCAGCATGCGCAGCATGGCGCCGACGCTCATGATAAGTCGAAACACATGAAAGGCGACGTCGCCATAGTGCTTGCGAATAAAGTAGTAACGGTTGATGTGGCTCCTGATGAGATTCCCATGGGTCGCCACTCTGTTGGCCCCTCCGATATGCACGACCTCAAAGTCCGGGACATAAGCGACCTTCCAGCCCGCGCGATGAATGCGCAGGCACCAATCGGGCTCGCATAGGTAAGTGTAGAAGTACTCGTCGAGCCCGCCGACCTCTTCGATCGCCTGTGCCCGCACCATGAGAAAATGGCCGTTCAGCCAGCCGGCCGATTTCCAAGCGGTGACGGATTCATCGATGCCGTCTTTCCAGAAAGCGGCCGGGCGCAAAACGTTGGCGATTTCCGTTCCCATGCTGTACATCAAGGCCGTGGTCTTCTGATAACTGCCGTCCAAGTTGGTGGTGCGGCATGAGGCGATTCCAACTTCGGGATGCGCGTCCATGAAACGCACCATTCCGTCGACCGCGCCCGCACCGAGGATGGTGTCGTCGTCCAGAAGCAGGACGTAGCGTCCAGTGCTCCGCGCGATCAGTTGATTGTAGGCGCGGCAATATCCGAGCTTCACCGGTGCCCTCAACTGCTCCACCTGGGGAAAGTCGCGGGCGAGTATTTGGGGGTTATCGCTCGCACCCTGAAAATTGAAGCCCACGATCACGCGTAACGAGGTTTTGCCGCTAGCGGTATCGAAAAGAGACTTGAGGCATGAGCGGAGGTTTTCCAACCGACCGAGGTTGGCAATGACGACAGTGAGATCTTCGGCCATACTAGCAATTATCGCAAGATTGTTGCACGAAACACATCAGGAAACACATGATATACGCGCGCAAACTCCAAAATGTCTTAATAGTTACATTATAATTGCGTTTCAGGCGAGTGTCAAGGCGATGTAGGTTGCGCGAAACGCGTGGCGCCAGATGGACTGGGCGGACTGGACGCCGCCGGCAAAGTCGCGACGCCTGGGCGCCGGAACGAGGAGTTCAAGGTCGCGGAACGCGGTTCGGTGAATGCAATGGCGGCCGCCCGCCCGCAACGGCTCATGGACTCGCCCGAGAGATACCTGAGAACGGGTGCCAGCAACCGGTACGCTACTCCCCTGACGGGCAAGCCGGTTCGACTATTTCGCCTTTCGGAGCCAGATTGTCCTTGATAATCTGTTCGGCCTTGGCGTTCGCATTGGCGACGTCATCCGAAAAAATATTGGTCTCGTACTCCTTGGTGGAGGCCTCCGTGAGAGCGGCATTCGGGGACCCACCCGAGTCACGGATGTCGATTGAGATCACGGTAGAGAGCCCAGGACGGAGCGGGCGCTTCAGGATCTCGTCCTTCCGCAAGGCGATGCGCACGGGAACGCGCTCGACGATATGAATGAAATTGCCGGTCGCGTTATCCGGGGGCAGTAAGGCGAACACACTGCCTGTGCCGGGCACCAGCCCCTCCACCGTCCCATGATATGTGTAGCTCTCCCCGTAGAGATCGGCGGTGATAAGCACCGGCTGGCCAGGCCGTACCCAATGCAGTCGGTTCTCCCACAAGTTCGCCTCGACCCAAAGATGGTCCAAGGGAACGATCGTCATCACCTGGTCGCCTGGCCGGACGCGGTCTCCGACTTGCGCCTTGCGCTTGGCTATGTAGCCTGCAACGGGCGCCCGGATCTGCTGCCGCGCGAATTCGATATTGGCGTCGACAAATTTATTCCTGGCCACCTCTATGTCGGGATGATTTACCCTGGTGGTGCCGCCCACCCGCGCTTGCGACTCCTGGAAATCGGCTCTAGCCGCCTTCAAATCGGCCTCGAGGGACGCTCCTTGGTCCTCGGCATTTTCCAACACCTGTTTGGATACCGAGCCGCTCGGGAGTGCCTGGCGGTAACGGACAATATCGTGGCGCACCTTGTCAAGCAAAGCCACTCGCGAGAGGATCCTTTGGCACGCTTGACGGCGCGCCGCGAACAGCGCGCCAACCGTGCGCACCGCGCGCCCCAACTCGCCTTCGGCCTGGCCAAGAGCCGCGGCGGCGCGCTGCCCGTCGAGACGGATAACCAGATCTCCCTTTTTCACGTCCTCTGTTTCCTCGTAATAGACCTCGGCGACGATGCCCGTCGCGTCGGAATACACGGGGATGAGATTGCCAGTGACGAATGCATTGTCGGTCACGACCCAGAAACGGTCGTAGAGCCACCAATTGACGGCATAGGCCAAAGCGGCCGCGCACAGCACAAGTGAGACAAGCAAAAGCAAAAGATTGCGGCGGCGGCGGATTGTCTTGCGATCAATTTGCATGGGCGAGTAAAATGGCGTCCTTAATCGGCGTTCGATTTCAAAGGAACGGGGACAACCGTCATTCTGCTCTTCCATTTTGGAATAATGGCAGGAGCGTGGGAGCCAGGGTTTCCAGGGACCATGCGGGAGTCAGGGTTTCCAAGCCCGATAGGGCTTGTTCCGGCGCCAGTTGGGGGCGGGGCAAATCGACACCGTTCGCATACCCGCCACCCAACGCCTGGGTCAGATCCACCATTGCAAACAGGTGGTCGGCTTCCAAGGCCTTCAACGCGTATTGCTGATCCAGAAGGGTGTGCCGGCTGGTCAGCATCTCGCGGCGGTCGTTGAGGCCACTGCGCAGGCGCACGTGAGTGAGGTTCAATTCGCCACGCGCGGAATGGAGCAAGCGATTGTGCGCTTCGAGTATGGTGCGGGTCTCCTTCCAGTTGGTCAGGCTGTCGGCGACCTGCCTTATGGCATCCAACAAGGTCTCATTGTAGAGTTCCACCGCCGCGTCGTACTCCGCCCGCGTTGCCGCCAATTGCCCCCGCAGACGCCCGCCTTCGAACAAGGGAAGATGTACGCCGGGCGTGATCGTGTAGTTGACTGCGCCCCCACGGAACAGCAGACCTAGCAGGGTGTCCGCGTTTTTTGTGAGCACAGCGGCCTCCAGGCCGCCAACTGCCGTCAGGTCGAACGAGGGCAGAAACTCCGCTTTGGCTATATGTATCCGCTCCGCCGCGGCCTCGGCCCGGTGCATGGCCGAAGCGAGATCCGGCCGGTGCGCGAGCAACTCGATCGGAAGATTCGCGGGCAGCGGTATTCTTGCCGGAATTATCACCGTCTTCCCGCCAAACAGATTCTGGGTCGCGTCGGGCCCCTCGTCCAGCAGCCGGGCGAGCAGATCCTGCTGGACGACCAAGAAATCCTCCGTACCGGCCGCGCGCTTGCTGGCGGTCTCCAACTCGACGGCGGCCTGCTTCGCGGCGTCATCGGTATCGAGCCCCGTATGGAACCGCGTCTCCGCCAGACGGAGCAGTTCGCGCCGCAGCTCCACCATTTCCTTTGCCAAGGCGAGCTGTTGCGCCAACGCGACCCCGCGGATG
The DNA here is from genome assembly GCA_050728695.1 of Methylocella sp. GTDB lineage: Bacteria > Pseudomonadota > Alphaproteobacteria > Rhizobiales > Beijerinckiaceae > Methylocapsa. The sequence goes on from JBOHJV010000081.1 coordinate 7,358, forward strand.
TAGGACCGCGCGATCGCGGTGGTCAACAACAGCCGCGCTTCCGCGAATTCCGCCTCCGCGGCCGCCCTTTCGCCCAGCGCCGCTTCCAGCGCAGCGCGATTTTTCCCCCAAAAATCGAATTCGTAGCGGAACTCGAAAGGCTTGATGAAAGCCACCGTTTCTTTGGCCCCGGCCAGAGCGGGATTGTATGAGGCGACAACGCCATGCTCGGCCTCGCGCACCTGCTTCACTCCCGCATCCGCATCCAGCCATGGCAAAAGCCTTGCCCCCTCCACGTTTGCCACGGCGCCCGCCTCGATCAGCCGGTCGTAAGCCTTCATGAGGCCAGGGTTGTCTCGCAAGGCAATATCCATGACCCGGTCGAGCTCCGGACTCCGGAACTGCCGCCACCACTCGTCCTCAGGCCAGGCGTTCACCGGGGCGGCCGCTCCTTGCCGGATGGCCTTTGACAAGGTGCGCTCCATGGCTGGGGGCTCCTGGAAATCGGCGCGCTCGCCTCCGGGCGGCATCCAGGCGCAGCCGGCAAGCAGCAGCGGGAACCCGAAGCCTGGAACCAGCGATAAGAATCGGCGGATCATCCCTGCTCCATCATCTCTTCGGCTTCTGCCTCGCGCAATTTTTCGACGCGCTTCGTGGGCTGGATAGTCGAGCTGGCGAGCCAGACGAAGGCGGCCAAGGCAACGAAGACGGCCGCTCCGAGGAGAAATGCGTCGTTCATCGCCAACAAGGAGGCTTCTTCGCGAATAAGGCTGCTCAATTGGCTGGGCACCATATTCGCCGAGAGCCCCGACGCCCGCAGCCTGCCCGAGAATTGGGACAGCAGATCGAGCGAAGCAAAGCGCCTTCCGCCGAAATGATCGGCTAGACCGAGCTGATGAAAGGGCGTGCGCCTGAACTGGACGACTGCCAGAAGCGTGATGCCGAATGCGCCAGCGGCGGTGCGCAGGAGCGCTAGCTCCTCCGCCGCGCGGATGAGCCGTGCGGCCGGCAGGCCATGCAAGGCGAGCACCGCCAGCGGCGTAAAAAAGGCGGCGAGCCAACAGCCGAAAATGATCATCGGCGGTACGATTTGATCGAAATAGCCGGGCTTATCGAATATGCCAATCCACGCCAGCGTCGCGGCGAATCCCAGGAAACTACAGCAGGCGATCAGGCGAACGTCGAATTTCTGGCAGACCTCGTGAATGACCGCCGCGACCGGCACGGAAAGAAAGATCATCGACAGATAAAGGAGGCCCGCGAGCGAAGACGAGTAGCCAAGCAACAATTGGAGCTGCCCGACGAAGACCGACAGCAGGCCTTGGATCACGAGGAACCCAGCGACGGAGCAAATCACCGCGACGGCGTAGTTGCGATAGGCGAAAAGCCTAACGTCAATCGCGGGACGGCGTTCGCCAAATTCCCAAATGAAGAAGCAGAGCAGTGCCACGATGACGGCAACCAGCACGCCAAAAAGGAACCATGACCATCCGAACCAATCGAAGTCATTGCCTTGATTGAATATGGTCTGTATCCCTAGGAGAATGATGGCGAGCAGAAAGAAGCCTACGCCGTCGAAGCGCGCGATGCGGCGCTTAAAGCCGCGGCCGTAAAGCAGCGAACCGGTGACGGCGGCGACCGCCGGAGCGATGACGACATTCGAGTAGAAGAGCGCGCGCCAATCAAAATATTCGGCGTACCAGCCGCCCATGAAGACGCCGACCGTAAAGGGCGCCATGCTGAGAACGCCCCAGATTCCGACGCCGAGCGTTCGTTTTTGCTGCGGATATTCATCGAGCAAAAGAGCCTGTCCGAGCGGGAGAATGACGCCGCCGGCAAACCCAAGGAGGATGCGCATAGGGACAAACGACCAGATAGTGTCGGATATCGCGCAGAGGTACGAGAAGATGGCGTAAGCGATGAGCGCGGTCACGTAGACGCGGTAGTCGCCGAAGCGCGCCGCAAGCCATTTGGCGATCGGAAAGCCGAGCACCAAGCCGATCATGTGATCGGTCGTGCCCCAAGTACCAAAGCTCGGGGTCACGCCTTGCAGGTTCGCGGCCGCGTAAGGCCCGAGAATAGTATAGCCTGGGACGTTGGACAGGGCGACAACATTCGCCAAGCCCGTCGCCCCGTTCAACAGAACGAAGCGCCAGCCCCGTAGGCGCCCGGGGTAAATCACGGGCATATGCGGACCGAGCCTAAGCGCTGATTACGCGGCGCCAACGATCCCAGCGGCGCAGCGGCATTTCTTGCGCGCCAATTGTCTCGTCGAAGCAATATTCCTCGGTCATCGGAAAAATTGCCGCGCCGAACGCCGCGCCGCGCGCACGCCAATTCCTGGTTGCCATCGGGGCGCCGGGGATATGTCATGCAAACTCCTGCCGCATAGATGCTGGTAGGAGTCATTAGCCACAAGAGGCGATTATAAGGCGAACTCCATCGCCACAGCGAGTTTAACATCGTAAATGCCGGGATTGTCAATAGACCCGCCCGGATCGCAACATGCAACTCGGCCAGTGTTCGGTGCTAGTCTTGAAGTGACGGGAGCCTGCACGTCATCCGATAAATACGAATAAGACGGAGACATCGAGTTGGTTTGAGCGTCAAACATTTTTCAAATTCAGGGTTGGGCCAAGCGGAGAAGATTCGGGCGAAGCGCGGCAAATTTGTTGCGGCCGATTTCCGGCCCACTTACCGGATACCCCTGAAAAAACCCGGCGCTTTCACGGTGGGCGGACGAAACCCAAAGCTGGCCTGTCATGCTCCGGCCGGCTAACTCTCGCGTAATCTTGCCGGGCTCCAACTTATTGCTCCGCCGCGGCTCCCGCAAACGGAAACGCGCTAAAAGGCGCGCTGAATGCGCAAGCGGCCTTCATATTGGGTATTGTTGGACTGGAACGCGGGCAAGCCAGCAGCCGTGAGGGTCGAATCCGGCGCTAGTCCAACCGGGCGCGTCTCGTTCAAATGCACATACATGAACTCGGCGCCGATATCGAAGCCCCTGAGCGGGGTCCAAACGAGGTTGGTGCCGATCCGCGCTTCCTTAAGATTCGAGACGCCGACCGCGCCGCCAAATCCGTTGAGCGCATCGGTGGGATAGTGCACTTCCATATAAGAGCCATAGATCGCCGAACTCAAGATCGGGAGCCAATAATGCTTGTAGGCGCCGGTGATGTCCCAGCCCGATTGCTGTTCGCAGGCGCCACTGCCGGTGAATACGCAGTCGGAATTGATCTGCGGATTCCAGCCGCCGAAGTAATCGAGCGGGGTACCGCCCGAGCCGGGAAACCGGTTCTGATTGACCGACCCATAGCCGTAGGCGAGATTATTGCCGGCGATATAGCTGAAAGCGCCCTTCTCATAGGCAGCCTGCAACCATAGCTTGTCACCGGGCGAGAGATAGTCGACGTTCAACTGCACGCCGCCCTGAATCGCGAAACCATAGGAATTGGTGGTCAAGGCGGGAAACGCGAACGTCGTTGGCGGCGTGGTAAGGGCAGGGGCCCCGAATAGGCTGGCCCTCACCTGATGGGCGGCGCCCGAGAGCTGCACCGTTCCCCATGGCTGGTCGAGGCGGAGATTGCCGACGATTTCTGGCACCCGCGAGCCCCCTGGCTGAGCCTGGAAGGAGGTTGCCGGAATGCCTCCAACGGTGATCGGCGCGGCGGTTGTGCTGGCAATCGTGCTGCCGATGGCGGCGCGCCGGTCTGGCTGGTCCTCGAAGGAAAGCGTCGCCGAGAAGCCATCGCCGAATGTCGCCGTGTAGGCGAGCAAGTCGACGGTCGCATTGGAACCGCGCAAACTATGGTAATTATAGGCGTCGGCGTAGAAATCGAACATCGATTGCGCCTGCCCCGCGGTCAGGCCGGCGAACTGGATGAACGCCTTGTTGAGAACCGTCGTCACCCGCGGCGCGCTCGTTCCTGCCGTCGTGTTGAATGTATCAAGTTGCTGCCCGAGACTGCCGAGAGCGGCGCTGCCATTCGACCCGTAGAAAGCGTCGACACGAACGAACGACCGCAAGGTGCCCCAAGGGGACTGGGTCCTGGCGTCGAGCTCGACGCGGCCCAGGGCGGCGAAGCCGGTCGCATCGCGCGAGCGGGCATTGGAGAATTCGCTTGGCGAGGGAACAAATCCAGCCCCGAGATGCTGGGCGCCATTGGCGTAAAAGAGCGGGCCGGCGATGCTAAAGGACGGATCGAAGCCCTGCAGCTCGGCCAGCGCCAACCCGCCAACCCGCAAACATGTATCGGTGCCAGGGATATAGAAAAAGCCGGCGCCATAGGCGTCGCAAATCCGGACATATTCAATCGGCGCCGCCTGGCGCGCCGGAAGATCGGCGGCGCGGGCGAGCGGCGCGAAGGCCACTCCGGCTAAGCCAACCGCCGAAACCAGTAGAAGGCCTTGGAACAATTTCATGTCCAATTTCCAAGCGGCGGAGAGATCCTTCCTCCGCTTCCAGCGGCGCAGGTCCGGCGGACCCTTGCCGGAAGCCATTGTGTTCGCATTTTCCGTCTCAGTCTCGCTCCGAATCTTCGCGACTATACACGAAGTTCGCGAAGCCGCCAATCGCGTCCGCTTCGGATTCGAGCGCAGTCTCCTCCCCAGCATGACCGCAGCTTAGCGCCAGCGCCGGTCGAGTAAAGCAAAATTGCGCCGGTTGCCCTTTTTTTGGGGAGGTGTGGCATTGTTGCAATGCACAAAACCTGCGCCTTCGCGTCAAGCCGGGGGCGAAGTTTTTTGCCCGGTGTAAGCGCTTCAGCGATACCTGAGGCATTACCTCACTTTTGACGCTTGACAAGGGCCTTGTAGTTGATTATTGTTAACTATCAGTAACTCGTATCAATCATTAGAGGCGGCAGGAGAATGGTCATGAATAAAAGGACTGTAATTGCGATTGCCGCCACTTTGTTCAGCGCTCCCGTATGCGGCGCTCATGCGGGCTCGAACACTAATGGCGTGTTAGGGTTTCTGACTTCAAACGGCACGTTCCGCCCGGTGCTGACCGAGAGGGCAACCCCAAAAGCCGCGGCGACTACCTTCGGCGGGTTGTTGATGGCGAATTTCACCATTAAGATTAGTAAAAACTCCAACGTTCCACCCGCGGCCCCGATCCTCTGCGGCCTCCAAGCGTCTGTCTTTGGCATTGATCCGACCGGCGTGTCCGGTTTCGTTTCCGAATCGGATCAGGCGATGGCGACGCTTACCGGCAACATCGCGACTTGTCAGGTCGTGATACCCTATACTTGGACTTTGTTTGTCCCGACTTTCGATAATGTCACAATATCGGGCAGCGCAACGGCGATGGACACCAGCGGCAACGGCCGGACGAGCGGCTTTCAGCTGGAAGTGTGATTGCCGTGCCGGCTACCGGCGCAATAACCACCCTTACATACTCCGGCAAACTATAGAGCCGCGCGCGCTAGGCAACATCCTCGTGTCTAGCGTCACTAAAATTGAATTGGTCTTGTTATCGTGGCCTCATGGTCGATGTGGCAGGCTGCAATCATCGGTCCCTTTCAGTTTTGGCGCCGCTGGCCACTAGCGCCCTACAGTGTCGTCACGGCGATACAGCTTCGATGCGCCTGTAAGAGCCTGTTTCAAATGCCTCGCCCTCATCCTGAGGAGCAGGCGAAGCCTGCGTCTCGAAGGATGGGGAGCCCATGTCCTCTCATCCTGAGTTTATCGAAGGACGAGACGGCGCCTTTGACGCCTCCTCAGGAAGAGGGTCGGCGTCTCGAAGGATGCGCCGGGCGGTTCCCGGGGCGCCCTCGCCTCTCATCCTGAGTTTATCGAAGGACGAGACACGAGCTTCGCTCGTTCCTCAGGGCGAGGGCTCTAGGTGCTATGTAAGCTTTTGAGACAGGTCCTAAGACCACAGATCTAACAGTGTTGCTTTTGCAGTTGTTCAACAAGATAGGAGGGTGTTATGAAAATACGCCAAATTCTGTATGTAACCCTATCATTTCTGGCCGTCAATGTAGGTCTTGGCTTGTATGTTGCGGCGGCCGGAACGCTCGAGTTAAAAGAGACATCGCAAGAAATAACCGGGAAAGACAGCGAGTCCGGCGTGGCGTTTCACGCCTCGCGGCTGGCGGGCGATCGCGTGGTCACTGACCTATATTTTGGCGCGAAACGAATTCATGCGGATATAGACTACGCTCACCACATACATATAATTCGTAGCGTCTATCAAGCCAGTGGACTCCCTGCCACGCTTTCTCGTCAAGATATACTAGCATGTCGAAAACTGGGTGTGTCGCTAACACCTAAAATCAATTCATACAGCCGGCATGGAGATGCGCTTACCAGTTTGCTTAATTTGATATCAAGCACACCACCCGGATTTGCTTTTGACATCAGGAGTGGGCCCTTAACTAACGAGAGCTTTACGAGCATATGCCCTGAAATAGGTGGGCCTGGCGTAGCGACCTACACGCTTGGCATAATATTTAGGAAAACTTACCATAAGGAGGTGACCGTAGGTCCTATTTGCTACCAGAATCCCGCGCTCGGACGCTGTGGCGCGGGTGGCGGCCCCGATGCAGAGATTGGCTTGATCCAACGTTTTACCCAGGAATGTCTTAATCTCGACGCATGTTGCGACGCGAAAAAGGAAGGGGCGTTTTGTGGCCCAGAGTGTTTCCCCGCAATTCTAGCAGCTGAAGCGGGATTTAACGATGCACCTGATTGTGGCGATACGGGCGGCAATTGGGCTGACAGTAATGGGATGACCTATGCATTAGGCGATGCCAATAGCAGCGGCGACCCTATGCCCGTCGCGGGCGTCCTTAACGCCAACGACCCATTCTGTCCCAGCGAGTGGGGCGTCGCGGGGACGCGTACTGGCAAGCAGATTAGTTTTACGGCCACAAATCCGTCCGGCCCCTCGCGATTTTGCGCGGCGTCTTATTCCGTTACCGGCACTTATGCCCCACTTGTTGGCACGAACCTGTCCCCATCCAATAATGGCTGTAACACGGCGGCGGGCATGTGGAGTAATTCCGCTGGGAAAAGTGGAAATTGGTCTTGGGCGCGGGAAGGTACGGTGTTGAGTCGCGTCAAACCGGGACCAAGGCTAACCGAAAAATAAAGCTTGCGTGAGATTCATCTGTACGGTCTAACCAGACCGCTTGGCTATGATGCGCTATATTTCCAAAAGAATATGTATATTGAGGAATGACCAGGCTACCGTATCTCATAAACAGAAATCTGGCGCGCGTCACGTGATGCTCACCATGGGCCTCATGTTGACTGTCTTGGGCAACGCGAGCGCTTCGCCCAATACCATAACCGTTCAAAGCGGGAGGCCAGTCGGCGAAGCGATAGAAGAGCTCGAAAAGAAATATGGATGGGAAATTACCTACGAGGATCCTCCCTATGTTCACTATAGCGATATTGTCGATGTGACGGATTTCGATCGGCCCAGGGTCCCGGTCCGGAGCCAGTCCGATGTGCAGGCGATGGGAAACACTAGGGTCCAGACTCATTAAATCCACCAAACAAGTGCGGCGGCGATGCAAACAGAGGCCAGGAAGTTACGCGCCAGCCTGTCGTAACGCGTGGCGATTCGCCTAAAGTCCTTCAATCGACCGAAG
>JBOHJV010000082.1:0-14729 GCA_050728695.1 Methylocella sp.
ATATCGGCATTCCAGGTGTATCGACCGGCATTCAGGCCATCAACAACAATGGCGATTTCACGGGCGATTTTGGCAGCAGCATCAAGGTGACAAAGGGATTCTTGAACTCCGGCGGGCGCACAGTCACCTTCGGCGTGCCCGGCTTGAACACCTATCCGCAGGCAATGAACGATTCCGATACCATCGTCGGCGTCTATTTCGACGCCAGCCAGCATTATCAAAGTTTTCAACGCAAGGCCGACGGCACTCTGACGACCTTCAAATTCCCCGGAGCGGTGAGCACGCACGCCGAAGGCATCAACAACGCCGGCACGATTAATGGATACTTCACCAACGCGGCTGGCAAGACTCACGGCTTTTTCGGGCCGTTGGATCTGTTCCTCCGGTACGACCTCGCCGGCGCGGCGGGCACCTTCGGAAGGGGCATTAACAATGCAGGCGTCGTCACCGGCTCTCTTGCCGACAGCTCGGGCGTCCTGCACGGCTTTCACGCGCAGCTCTGCGCCGCCAACGTTTCGAGCGAGGTCGCGGTAACGCAGGGCGCCATCCTCTACGACAGCACCATTGGTGAGTATGTGCAGACGATCACTCTCCAGAACACCAGCGCCACAGCTATCGCCGGCCCGCTATACGTCCTGTTCAAGCACCTGACGTCCGGAGTGTTTCCGGCAAATAAGGGGTCGGGCGTTTCGATATGCATGGCTCCGAATACGCCGTTGATTAACGTGCCTCTGCCAGGTCCAACCCTTGTCCCCGGGGGCACGGCGACAAGGAAGGTGCATTTCTTCGATGCTTCGAAGGCGGCAATTGTCTACACGGCCAAAGTTCTAGCGGGCAATTCGCCGCCGTGAACTGCTAAAGCAGGACGACCATTAGAGTGAGGATCGCTCGGCGGGCGTGGGCGACCGATGCCTTTGTACATGGTTCGCGAGATGCCTTCGACACGCCCCTGAGCGGACATCTCGAAAAACCCGGCGCAACGGCGCTAATGCGTGATGGCGCCAGGGGTTTCCTCCTCGGAAGCAAGCGGAGCAAGCGGCGTTGCCACCTCTTCCCAAACTATCGGTACTGGCTGGCGAACCAGGGCATGGGCTAATACCTCTTCCATGCGCGAGACCGGCACGATTTCGAGCTCGTTCTTGACCGTATTCGGAATTTCAACCAGATCCTTGGCATTTTCCTCGGGAATGAGAATTTTCTTTAGGCCGCCGCGCAGCGCGGCAAGCAATTTTTCCTTGAGCCCGCCGATCGGCAGAATCCTGCCACGCAAGGTGATCTCGCCGGTCATCGCTATGTCGCGCCGGATCGGGATACCCGTCATGATCGAGACGATCGCCGTCGCCATGGCGACGCCCGCCGATGGACCATCCTTGGGCGTTGCGCCTTCTGGAACGTGCACGTGGATGTCGCGCCGCTCGAACACCGGCGGCTCGATGCCGAAATCGACCGCGCGCGAGCGGACATAGGAGGCCGCCGCCGAGATCGACTCCTTCATCACGTCGCGCAGATTTCCGGTGACCGTCATGCGCCCCTTGCCGGGCATCATCACGCCTTCGATCGTCAGCAATTCGCCGCCAACCTCGGTCCAAGCAAGGCCCGTCACGACGCCGATCTGATCCTCGGTTTCCGCCTCGCCGTAGCGGAATTTGGGAACGCCGAGAAAATCCTGCAGGTTGTCGCCGGTGATCGCGACTTCTTTCGTCTTGCCGGTCAGAATTTGCTTGACCGCCTTGCGTTCGAGTTTGGCGAGCTCGCGTTCAAGATTGCGCACGCCGGCCTCGCGCGTATAGCGCCGGATAATGGTAATGAGACCGCTGTCGTCGATTGACCATTCCTTGGCCGAAAGACCATGCTTCTTGAGCCCGGCCGGAATCAGATGGCGGCGCGCGATCTCGACCTTCTCATTCTCGGTGTAGCCGGCGATACGGATGATTTCCATGCGGTCCATGAGCGGCGGGGGAATGTTCAACGTATTGGCCGTCGTGACGAACATGACATGCGACAAGTCATAGTCGACTTCGAGATAGTGATCGTTGAAGCAATGATTCTGTTCCGGATCGAGAACTTCAAGCAGCGCGGACGAAGGATCGCCCCGGAAGTCCATTCCCATCTTGTCGATTTCGTCGAGCAGGAAGAGCGGATTCGAACTTTTGGCCTTGCGCATCGATTGGATGATCTTGCCAGGCATGGAACCGATATAGGTTCGCCGATGGCCACGAATTTCGGCTTCGTCGCGCACGCCGCCAAGCGACATGCGGACGAATTCGCGGCCCGTGGCCTTGGCGATCGACTTGCCAAGCGAGGTTTTGCCGACGCCGGGCGGGCCGACAAGGCACAAGATGGGCCCCGTCAACTTGTTCGCGCGGCTTTGCACCGCAAGATATTCGATGATCCGCTCCTTGACTTTTTCGAGCCCGAAATGCTCGCTGTCGAGGACGTTTTCGGCGATGTTCAAGTCCTTCTTGATCTTGGAGCGCTTGTTCCAGGGAATCGATAAAAGCCAGTCGAGATAATTGCGCACGACCGTCGCTTCCGCCGACATCGGCGACATCTGACGCAATTTCTTCAATTCGGTGATCGCCTTGTCGCGCGCCTCCTTGGACAGTTTCGTCGTCTTGATGCGTTCGTCGATCTCGGCAAGATCGTCCTTGCCGTCTTCGTCGCCGAGCTCCTTCTGGATCGCTTTCATCTGCTCGTTCAGATAGTATTCGCGCTGGGTCTTCTCCATCTGGCGCTTGACCCTGCTGCGGATGCGCTTCTCCACTTGCAGAACCGAAATCTCGCTCTCCATGAGTGCAAGGCACTTTTCGAGTCTCTTGGCGATCGAGCCGGTATCGAGCACGGCCTGTTTATCGTTTATTTTGACCGCGAGATGCGAAGCGACCGTATCGGCAACCTTGGAATAATCGTCGATTTGGGCGACCGCGGCCACGACCTCCGGCGAGATCTTCTTGTTGAGCTTGACGTAGCCTTCGAACTCGGCGACGACCGACCGGGCGAGCGCTTCCACCTCGACCCTGTCGAAGGGCTCGTCGGCGATCGCCTCGGCCCTCGCTTCATAGAAATCCTCGGTGCGGGAATAGCCTTGCACCTTGGCGCGAACTTGCCCCTCGACCAAAACCTTGACCGTACCGTCGGGGAGCTTCAAGAGCTGAAGGACCGAAGCGAGCGTGCCGGTCGAAAAGATCGCATCCGTCGCCGGATCGTCGTCGGCGGCCGTCATCTGCGTCGCAAGAAGGATGAGCTTGTCGGCCCGCATGACCTCTTCGAGGGCGCGAATCGACTTCTCGCGGCCGACGAAAAGCGGCACGATCATATGCGGAAAAACCACAATGTCGCGCAGCGGCAGAACCGGAAAGGTGTCTATCGTGCCGGGGCGAGCGGGCTCGCGCTTTTGGATCATACCATCATCCTATTCGGAGTATTCTTAATCTATATCGAAGAGATGGCGGCGCGGCGGTTCAGTTTCAAGAAGGCCCTGTGTCCGTCCGGCGGCCTCTCGAAGCTCCTGCATCATGGCGGCGCGAGCTCAAGCGCTTGCGCCGGTTTTTTCACTGCGTTCGGCGTAAATGTAGAGGGGACGCGAGTCTCCCTCGACAACATCGGGGCCGATAACGACCTGTTCGACGCGGTCGAGGCCGGGAAGATCGAACATCGTATCGAGAAGGATGCCTTCCATGATGGAGCGCAACCCGCGCGCGCCCGTGCGTCTCTCGATGGCTTTTTTGGCGACGACTTTCAGGGCCTCGTCTTGGAAGGTGAGCTTGGTATTTTCCATTTCGAACAAGCGCTGATATTGCTTGACGAGCGCGTTTTTCGGCTCGGTCAGGATTCTCTTCAAGGAGTCTTCATCGAGATCGTCGAGCGTTGCGATGACCGGCAATCTGCCGACGAATTCCGGAATCAGTCCGAATTTCAGCAAATCTTCCGGTTCGACTTTTCGGAAAATCTCGCCGGTCCGGCGATCGTCCGGCGATTGGACCGTCGCGCCAAATCCGATCGACGTGCTCTTGCCGCGTGTCGAGATGATCTTTTCGAGGCCGCCGAAGGCGCCGCCGCAAACAAACAAAATGTTCGTCGTATCAACTTGCAGAAATTCTTGCTGAGGGTGTTTGCGTCCGCCCTGCGGCGGCACCGAAGCGACCGTGCCTTCCATGATTTTCAGGAGAGCTTGTTGGACACCTTCGCCCGACACATCCCGGGTGATCGACGGATTGTCGGATTTGCGCGAAATCTTGTCGATCTCGTCGATATAGACGATCCCGCGTTGCGCCCGCTCGACATTATAATCGGAAGCTTGAAGAAGTTTTAAAATGATGTTCTCAACATCCTCGCCGACATAGCCAGCCTCGGTCAGTGTCGTCGCGTCGGCCATCGTGAAGGGCACGTCGAGAATTCGCGCCAAGGTCTGCGCCAACAAAGTCTTGCCGGATCCGGTCGGGCCGATCAACAGAATGTTCGATTTCGCAAGCTCCACATCACTGTGCTTGGCCGCGTGATTGAGGCGCTTGTAATGATTATGGACAGCAACCGACAACACCCGCTTGGCTTGCGGCTGGCCGATGACGTAGTCGTCCAGAACCTTGCAGATTTCCCTGGGAGTAGGGACGCCGTCGCGGCTTTTGACAAGCGAGGATTTGTTCTCCTCGCGGATGATATCCATGCAAAGTTCGACGCATTCATCGCAGATGAAAACCGTCGGACCGGCAATGAGCTTGCGCACCTCATGCTGGCTCTTGCCGCAAAACGAGCAATAAAGCGTGTTTTTCGAGTCGCTGCCGCCGACCTTGGTCATCGAACGTCTCCATACCGGCCGAAGTCATGTGCGAACTTCGGTCACGCGTGAAAGGCGGCGGACGCCCGCCCCCGGCTGGCGGACAGGCACACGAACCAGCCAAGCTTAATTCTTGCCCAGATTTGCTAACGCGGCTGCCGCTTTAACGCCGCATCCATTCTCCTTCAAAACACGCTCGACCCGCAAGTTGGCCCAGCCCCTCCCCCGGCCTCGCCGAAGGTTTAAAACCGCGCCATTGCTCGTGCCACGCCATCCAAATCAAGTCCACGCGATTTTTTCGATTAACCTACATGCCTTTTGTTGCGATTTTGCGCGGCGATCGCGGATTGAGCGGTTCACGCGGGCTATTGACGCGGAAGACCTATATATGAGCAAACTTAATGCCGAGACAATCGATATTCCTCCGCCCGCGCGGTGCTGCCATGGCGATGTCCCCGGCACGGCGCCCTGTCGAGGAATCGGCCCGTTGCCCATATCGATAAGCCGCCGCGACTATTAACAAACGGGCAAGGATGCGTTCGCTTTACTTTCCGCCAGCGGCATTTCGTCGGGCCGCCTCTCAATAACATGATCCACGATACCAAATTCTTTCGCCTCATCGGCGGACATAAAGTGGTCGCGGTCCAAGGTTTTTTCGATCGTGTCGTAATCCCGGCCGGTATGCCGGACGTAGATCTCGTTTAACCGCTTCTTGACCTTCATGATATCTTCCGCGTGGCGAACAATATCGGAAGCCTGACCCTGGAAGCCGCCGGACGGCTGATGGACCATGATTCGCGCGTTCCGCAATGCGTAACGCGCTTTTGTCTCTCCGGCGCAAAGGAGAAGCGAACCCATGGAAGCGGCCTGCCCGACGCAGAGTGTCGATACCTTGGGCTTTATAAACTGCATCGTATCGTAGATCGCAAGGCCCGACGTCACCACGCCGCCCGGCGTATTGATGTACATCGCGATTTCCTTCTTCGGGTTTTCCGCCTCAAGGAAAAGCAATTCGGCGATGATCACCGAGGCCACGTGGTCATCGACCGGACCCGTCAGAAAAATGATCCGCTCGCGCAAGAGCCGGGAATAGATGTCGAAACCGCGCTCGCCGCGGCTCGTATTCTCGATAACCTGGGGAATGAGGTAATTATCGTGGATCTCAATCGGACTGCGATCGCGCATGGTGGAGGCTTCCCTGATGAAAACGCCCGCGTCGAAACGACGCGAAGGTTATGCCCTCGCTTGACAAATTAGGATACCATATTGGCGCGAAAGTGCGAACAATCCTTTGGTTTGGGTTAAGCGCGCGGTATCACTTTCGCACGCTCTCGGGCACGCTTTCGCGACCGGCGCCGTTTGCGTCTTCCTCGCTTCCCTTCAGCAGCTCGTCCCGCGAAACTGTCCTGTCGGTCAGCTTGACCTGAGAAATTATAAGATCGACCACTTTTTCCTCGAAAAGCGGGGCCCGGATCTCCGCCAAGGCGGTGGAATTTTTGCGATAATAGTCCCACACGATCTTTTCTTGGCCGGGGAATGAGCGCGCCCGCTTAGCCAGAGCCTGACTGACCTCCTCCTCGGAGACCTTGATGTCCGCGCGTGCCCCGACTTCAGCCAAAAGGAGGCCGAGCCGCACCCTCCGTTCGGCGATCTTAAAATAATCCGCGCGCGCTGCCGCCTCGGTCGTGTTGTCGTCCTCAAAGCTGCGCCCACTCCGCTTTTGCTCGGCCTCGATCTTGCGCCACACCGCGGCGAATTCCTGCGCGACTAGCCCTTCAGGCACGGCGAAAACATATCCTTTGTCGAGCGCGTCGAGGAGGTCGCGCTTCCATTTCTCCCGCGAGGCCGCGCGATGATCGCGTTCGATATTGGCGCGGATCGTGGCTTTGAGTTTGGCCAGATCCTCAAAGCCAAAGCCTTTCGCGAAGTCATCGCCGATTTCGACCTCGGCCGGGGCCGCGGCGCGCTTCAGCGTCACCTCGAAGGTCGCCGCCTTGCCTGCGAGGCGGGCGACGCCGTAATCAACCGGGAACGTCACCAAAATTGTCCGGCTTTCTCCGGACTTCATGCCGGCGATTTGCGCTTCGAATCCCGGGAGGAAACTGCCAGAACCGAGGACGACGTCAATATTTTCGCCGGAACCGCCCTCGAAGGGCGCGCCGTCGATCTTGCCGGTAAAATCGAGCGTCGCCTTGTCGCCGTTTTCGGCGATACCGTCCCCGTCTTTTGCCGTGTAAACGCGATTCTGTTCGGCGAGCCTGGCCAAGACCTGGTCGACGTCGGCGCCGGTCACGCCGGCGATAAGCCGCTCGATCTCGATATTCTCGAAGCCGCCGGCCTCGATCTTCGGCAACACTTCGAGGGCGACGGTAAAGGCGAGATCGGCTTGCGCATCGAAAACCTTCTCGAATTCTTGGCCGTCCGCCGCGAAATCGATCTTGGGGTCCATGGCAAGCCGTAGTTGGTTGTCCTCGACAATCTTGCGATTGGCCTCGTTGACGGCGTCCTGGACAACTTCGGCCATGATCGAGCGGCCATAGAGACGCCGCAAGTGCGAAACCGGAACCTTGCCCGGACGAAACCCGGGAATGCGCGCCTTCGCCCTGACTGCGGCGAGCTGACCTTCGACTCGTTCCGCGAGTTCGGCGGCCGCGAGCACCACCTTGAATTCGCGCTTGAGGCCTTGCGCGTGGGTTTGCGTGACTTCCATTCGAAACAAACCTTTTTTGATTTCGTCCTTCTAATCCAAGATTCCGCTTCCGGCAGGCCCGCCGCCGGATATCGCCGCCGCCGTTGTTAAGCCGCGCGGCGCGGCACGCCGGTCACGGTCTGGTGCGGGCGGAGGGACTCGAACCCCCACGATTTTCACCACCGGAACCTAAATCCGGCGCGTCTACCAGTTCCGCCACGCCCGCCGTGCGCGAAGCATTCGCCGCGCGGCCTCCAGCGCGTCCGGCTCTATAGCAACCGTGGCGACTCCCTGCACGAAAAAACCACGGGCCCCGATGGAGAAAATGGCGGTCCTCGACGGCCTCATCGGGACTTAAGCATGTGGCTGCGCTTCCCCGAGGGCAAGAAATGTTGAAAGGCTTTTCGATGAGGATCATCCTCGCTTCTACTGTCTTATCGTCAAGAGCCGGGGTTCGCGACGTAAGCGAGGGTTCGGGAGGAGCCCTCGATTGCACCGAACGCTCCCCTAATGTACTCAAGAGGTCTGCCATGGAAAGGAGGGCCGGAGGTTTCCGAATCCTCGACCTAGCGTGGCGTTTAGCGACAAACAGACTAGGGAAGCATATAATGAAACAATCAATGAAACGAAGCGTCAAAAAAAGTATCTTCGTCTTGGCTCTGGCGCTTGCCGCTACAGTGGCGAGAGGGGAAACCGGTTCATTCGCTGCGAAGAAAGCGTCCGGCGCAAAAGACGCGGCGGTGGAGCGGACGCGGCAAGAGGTTAAGATGCTCGATGATCTCTACAAGACCACGATAGTCCTGAATAACGAGAACTATGTGAACAAACCTTCTGACTTTTCAGCCATCGCCTCGGCTAAGGAGGTGTTCGCCACGATAAAGAAAGGCGGCTGGCATGAGGTGCGGGTACTGGGGCTTACCGACGCGATAAAGAACCCGGACAATGAACCCAGGGACGCTTTCGAACAGGCGGCCGCAAAGAAGCTGATTGTGGGCCAGACGCCGGACGAAGAGGTTGTCAAGAAGGGTGGAAAGCGTTACCTGCGCGTCGCGACGGGCATACCCGTAGTCGGGGAAAAATGCATCATGTGCCATGAGAACTACAAGGGGAACAAGGGGAACGTCGGGGCGCTATCCTACACAGTGCCTGTGAATGAGTAATCGGAGCCTGAAGCGCCGATCTCGCCTGTTCAAGCGAGGCTGGCGCCAGCTCTTACGCTACAATATTGCGCTTAAATCA
The DNA here is from genome assembly GCA_050728695.1 of Methylocella sp. Classification (GTDB taxonomy): domain Bacteria; phylum Pseudomonadota; class Alphaproteobacteria; order Rhizobiales; family Beijerinckiaceae; genus Methylocapsa. The sequence continues at coordinate 8,703 of JBOHJV010000082.1, forward strand.
GCGCCACGATAATGGATAACAGGCCGGCCACAATTTTTTCGAAAAGCGGAGACATAGCAACGACCGTGGAGGCTCTGATTCGGGTGCAGCATGGGCACGCAACATTCTATCCACAGTAATATGTGATACCTCTCTTGACTCCTGTCAAATGATTACGAAATGCGCGCGAGCGAATCTTACTTGGGCGAACATGCGAAGAGCGATGTGTGTGAGTGTATTTTGAACATAGGGGCGTTGCATAAAGTCATTGTTGATAACTGTTTAAAGTTATGCAATTCTCACAATCTGTTGTCTCATTATTCATTTGCACCTGGATTCTCAGCGCCCGCCGATCCTCCCCGGCGGGCGCTTTCTTTTGCCAGGTGATTGTCATCCTTTGCTGCCCGACGATCGCCCGAGAAAACCGTGCCGTTGGCAGAACGCCGTGATAAATTATGTTTTGGAATAAGGGCGCGTACGATCAACTGGATAGATCGCCAGACTTCGAATCTGGAGGTTGCGGGTTCGAGTCCTGCCGCGCTCGCCATCCTAGGTTTTGTTTGAAATTTGACCCGAGACAAACTGCCTTATTCAAACTGGCCCACTACCTAAATGGCATTTCTTTCGCCCGAACGGAAACCAGGCACAGAAAGCACCAAGAGAAAATTGGGAGAGTGGAGATGCACGCCGTTCGAACATCCAGAAACGTTCTCTCGATTGTACTACTGGCGGCAGCCTGCATGGCCCAGCTAATTCCCGGTGCGAAAGCACAGACCGACGCATTGGAAAGGGTCACCAACGCTACAAATGAGACCAGTCAACTCAAAAAGGCCGGACCGCCGCATGACCCAACCACGTTGGGCATCGTGACAGGTGATCGAAACGATACCGAGTTCACCGCGGCCGATGAAATCGCCCAACTGATCGCTACCGGCCAAGAGTCTGGACCACACGGTGAAATGGCGCTGCGTGTCGCGCCGATGGTTGGAGACGGCGGCGGCCTTCAGAACATTCGCGACGTGTTGACGCTGGCGGACGCCGATATGAGCATTGTGCCGGTGGCCATGCTGAACCGAGCACCTGCCGCGCTGGGCCTGGATGATCTTCGCATGCACATCGTCTACATCGCCCCGCTCTACGAGGAGGAGTTCCACATCGTCGCTCCCTTGACGATCGGAAATATTAGTGACCTTGCCGGGAAAACCGTAAATCTAGGCATGGAGGACACCGCCGCCGCTGTTCTAGCCGCTGTTCTAGGCGGTGAGGTATTCGAACGTCTCGGCCTCAAGGTGAACGCGGTCAATTTCGATCAGAGCCGCGCAATGAGGGCCATGAGGAGGGGCGAAATAGAGGCCGATTTGCTGCTGTCGAGCAAACCGGTGGGTTCGCTCGCAAGTGATATTTTTCTGGAAGACAGGCTCCATTTTATCGAGATCCCCTATTTGCCCGCCTTGGAGAAAGACTTTCTTCCGGCTACGCTGACCCATGACGATTATCCGAACCTCATCTTACCCGGCCAAAGCATCGATACCATAGGAACGCGGTCGGTCCTGATCGCCTATAATTGGCCGAAAGGCAGCGACCGATATCGCCTTCTGGACTCGTTCGTTCGCACCCTATTTTCGCGCTTTTCAGAGCTTCAAACCGGTCCGCATCATCCCAAATGGCGGGAAGTGAATCTAGCCGCGACTGTCCCGGGGTGGAGCCGGTTTCCACCCGCCCAGCGCTGGCTTGACCAGCAGGAGTTCGAATCCTTCCTGAACAAGTGGGGGACCGGTGCCGAGGCGGACCGGGCGCGCTTGTTTCATGATTTTCTGCGCTGGCGAGAACAGTCTGGTGGAGGCTGACCGCCTTTGTCTCAGGCACGGCATTCCAGGAACGCGAGAACAAGGATTTTAGTAATGATCAAACGTTTAGCTGCCGCCATGTTTATCGCCCTGCTCACAACGGGCACAGCCGCCGTGAACTCGTCCAAGGCAAAATCCAGTGAGGCTGCACTTGTCAATGCTTGGAGCGCCCACAGGCACGTCCATCATCACAGGAGGAAAACCGTCAAGTACGTAAATCAACGGAAGGTGGCGGAGGTGAAGGGCTATAAGAAATTGAGCTCTCTCGTCAACTTCCCCGACTTTTTCCCCGGCCTAGGTGTGATTTATGTCAAGCCCGAGACGCTGCCGGTGGGCCCGTTCCTTTCGTTCGATCGCAAAGACAGGCTGGTTGCGACGATCTACATGATCCCAATTCAGGATATTAACAACTACAAGGAATTCAATCTTGCTGGCTTCAGCGGCAGAAGCGACCATGTCACCTTCTATTTCAACCCCGGTCATCCTGGAGTGGCTATGCCCCATTATCATTTCGTCATTTGGCACGTGTCCAAAGAGGACGAGGCTAGCGTCGCGAAGTGAAGCGGACGCAACAAGAGCGCCGTGCCGTGCAAAGTGAGGGAGCAAACCGCCACGGCAGTTCGGCTGCCTCTGCTCGCGCGACAGCAGCCTTGACCCCGGATGTAGCTTAGCTTGGGCTTGCCTCGGCTTCGCTCGTCATTGGTCAGCCGCGATCACCCGTGACGATTGCCCAAAGCCAAGGACAGGCCACCCCGAAATTCAGCGCGAAGCACTTGCCGCGGCGTCGGGCTTCCCTGGCTCGGCCGCCTTGACTTTGGCGAACACGATGGGGGACCTCCCTCTCCCAGGAGGGGAGAGAGCGAGTCCGACGAGACAATGTCTCAATCTTTAAGAACGCGCACATCTTGCGTCAGAGCTGACTTCGGCGTTCCCCTTTTGCCTGATTGCTTATTTCTGACGGGTGGATTGGCTCAGCCAGTCCTCGAAACGGGTTACGCCGACGCGCGGATTGTCGCCGGGGGTAAGCGATTGATCGTTCACCTCGATGCCGTAATAGCCCGCATGGACATCCGCGACCACCGTGCGGGGATCATGGGTTGCGTTCAGGAATCGTCCCACGAGTTCGTCGATAGGCACCCGGTCTGGACCGGCGATCTCGATCGTGCCGTTCACTGGGGCCCCGAGCGTTGTCTCGGTCACGGCGTCAGCCACGTCATCGGACGCGATAGGCTGGAACAGGGCCGGCGACAGGTGAGCCGTTTGCCCGACGGTGCCCGCTTGGGCGATCGCGCCCGTGAACTCGAAGAACTGTGTCGAGCGGACGATCGAATACGGAATCCCCGATGCCTTGATCAGATTTTCCTGGGCCATCTTCGCGCGGAAGTAGCCATTCTCGAGAAGGCGATCGGTACCGACCACGGAGAGCGCGACGTGATGCGTCACACCGGCGGCGGCCTCCGCGGCCAGCAGGTTGCGCCCGGACGTCTCGAAGAATTCCAAGGCGGCCTTGTCCTCGAACGAGGGCGAGTTCGCGAGGTCGACGACAACCCGGGCGCCCGCAAGTGCTTCAGCCAGTCCCTCGCCTGTGACGGTGTTGACGCCTGAGTTCGGCGATGCCGCGACAACTTCGTGCCCTTTCTGACGAAGCCGGCTCACGACCTTCGTTCCGATGAGGCCGCTGCCTCCGATAACTACGATCTTCATATTGTTGACCTTTCCTTTGTCGTCCGCGACCAGATGAGGCAAGTCCGAAATCATCCTCGGAGCTGTGGAGGGGGTGCAATTCTCATTCAAGGTACGGCGGTGTTTCCGTCGTCACTCCACCGGCACTAACACGGGAGCGCCTTTGTCCTTAACCAAGAACACGAGGAATTTCGCTGGCTTGGTACTGCTTGCGTTCCGGCTAACGACATGAACATCGTTGGGACCTTCGTAAAAGCTCTGACCTGGTGTCAACGTGATTTCTTTCCCGCCCTTCACCTGCATCACGACCGAGCCTTCCAGCACGTAAACAAACGCATGTGCATTGTGGCGATGGATAGGGTCCGAACCGCCCGGCGCAGACTCCACTGTGATCATCAGACCTTCCTTGCTAGGAAGGTCCGTCAGGTCTTTCGACAAGAGCTGCGTCACCTTAGACTCTTGAGCCATTAGGGTGCCGGTTATGAGACATAGCGGCACCAACATTAGTTTTGTGATCGTCATAAATTAACCTTTCGCTTCACCGAGGCTACTTCGATCCCATCAGAGTTGCATGTGTTAGCTGGCTACGCGCCGGAATCGCATTAACCCGACATTTCCCAGATAGCCTCCGGGTAGCTCGCATTTACCCTGTTCCCGTGTTTCAAGGAAGCCTGCGCCGTTGGCGCGGGATGTCGATGGGGATGGCACGAGCCGGCGCCATGCCGAGCGTCGCAAATTGCCAAATTTTCGGTCATCGAGGCGCACCTCTCCCGTGAGTTTGGCTCGGACGCGTAACGAACGAACGCTTTTCGCGGGCGCTGGATCAGGTGGCGGTCGAAGTTCGGCAATCAGCCGCAGAGTCCGATCTTTGACCTAAATCCACTCGAGCGGGCGCGGACGGAACCCAAGCTCGCGCCGGGCTTTCTCATTCGAAGCGCCCCTCAGCCTCGTCGCGTAGTAAACCGCGTCGGGGCCTGACGCGCGAAGCGCCTCTTCTTCGCTGACGCGAGGTGGCGCAGGTGCTCCCGCAGCACGCGCGAACGCCGTCAGCCACAAGTGTTGAGGCGACGGGTTTCCGTCGACGATGTTGTACGCTCCCGGCGGGCACTCCAGCGCGGCAACGGTCGCCTCGGCCGCATCGTCGATATGCACGAAGCTGTAGACGCCCTGGCCCTCACCGATAATCGGAACCCGCTGTTGCCGTACCTGATCACCAATATCGCCCTCGCGCGTGTACCAGGTGCCCGGGCCGTAGAAGAATCCGTAACGTAGCGCGACGAACTCAATTCCCGGCGTCGCCGATGCGCGCGCTTCCAGTTCCAGGTAGGTGCGGGCGCTGGCGTCGACTCCCGGGGACGCGCTGGAGATGAACGGGACGGGCTCATCTGCCAGCCCCGCGCCGGGCGCATACCAGAATCCGGAACTTTGCAGCAGGTAGCGGCGCGCGCCCGCATCGCGAAGCGACGCAAGCAGGTTGATGTTGCCTTCCACTCGGACTTTGCGATCGCGTTCCGCCGCTGCCTTCATTTCGGCGGGCGTGTAGTGCCGGGGCAGTGAGGTCAATTCGTTGATCACAGCATCGGGCCGGATCCGTCCGACGGCCGCCTTCACCGCAGCGGCATCCAGTGCGTCGGCAATGACCGGCTCCGCGCCAATTTCCTTTAAGGTGGGTGCGGAATCGGGCGATAGCGTAAGTGCGAATACCTTATGCTGGTTCCCTCTCAGGCGACGAAGCAGCGCCCGCCCGATCGGACCGCTCGCCCCGGCGATCAGAATTCTCATCACGCTTTCCTTTCTGGCGATATCCGTCCCATTTTATGGCGCTCTCTTCCCTTCCGATCAATTGCCGGACCGCCTCGAGATCGCTTGTCGAAGACCGTGGGCTGCGCGCCGTCGTCGGCGATGATGTAGGCGATCAACCGCGCCGGACTGGTCTTGCTCGCATTGGCGCTGACGAGGTGGTGGGCGTTAGGCGGCTCGGTCGAGCGCGAGGCCGCGACATGATCGTGCTCAATATTGGCGCGGATCGCAGCTTTGAGTTTGGCCAGATCCTCGAAGCCAAGACCTTTCGCGAATCCATCGCCGATTTTGACCTCGGCTGGGGCCGCGGCGATGACACCGCTGGCCGAACGGAATCCTAGTGTGCGAGTTCCCAGCGATCGGGCGAACGCCATAGCCGTGAGCGCAGAAGCTCACGCTCGAACATGAATTCCTTGGGCAGCCGATCGAAGAACCTGTCGAACTGCTCCTCGTGCGCGTGCGCCTCGGCGGCACCGGCGTCCCGGCCGACCGCCATCAGGTCGTAAAATTTGTCCGCCGGGAAATCGAGGCCTTTCCATTCGATGTCCCCGTGCCGCGGCATCCAGCCGATCGGGCTCTCGACGGCGTAACCGCGACCGTGCACGCGGTCGACGATCCACTTCAGCACGCGCATGTTATCGCCAAAGCCCGGCCAGATGAACTTGCCGTTCTCGTCTTTGCGGAACCAGTTGACCCGGAAAATCTGCGGCGGATTGGA
>JBOHJV010000083.1:0-14339 GCA_050728695.1 Methylocella sp.
TGACAACGAGAGCGCCGACCGCGGGGTTTGGCGCGCAAAGCCCGAGCCCGCGCCGCCCAAGGGCGAGAGCCGCCGCCATGAACCGCGAGTCCTCGCCGGGGTCGATCACGTCAGGCCCGGCGACCGCGCAATGGCCGGAGGCTGGGTTGTTTCATCCTCCGGGGCCTCGCCGTCGCCATTCGAAAGTTCGTCGATCAAAGTGTTGAAGTCGCGGGCTTCGCGAAAATTGCGATAGACCGAGGCGAAGCGCACATACGCGACGCTGTCGAGCCCGCGAAGACCTTCCATGACGAGCTCGCCAATCCGGCCGCTCGGAATTTCGCTCTCGCCTTGACTTTCGAGCTGGCGGACGATTCCATTCACCATCCGCTCGACCCGGTCCGGCTCGACGGGCCGCTTACGCAAGGCGACCTCAATCGAGCGCATAAGCTTTTCGCGGTCGAAAGGCACCCGCCGGCCGGATTTTTTCAAAACCGTCAGTTCGCGCAATTGCACGCGCTCGAACGTGGTGAACCGGCCGCCGCAATCGGGACAGGCCCGGCGGCGGCGTATGGCCGACGCATCGCCGGCCGGGCGGGAGTCCTTCACCTGGGTTTCGAGACTGCCGCAATAAGGGCACCGCATGGCGGACCGGCCTCAAGGCATGATTTTATAAAAACGCGACCGCGCACCCGCCTGCCTCAAGGCGCAAACGATCCTCGGCCTCAATAGATCGGGAATCGCTCCGTCAATTCGCGCGCGCCCCCCTTGACTTTGGCCTCTACGGCCGCGTTGCCCGGCTCGCCGTGCGTGGCCAAGCCGTCCAAGGTTTCGGCGATCAGTTCGCCGACATTTTTGAATTCAACGATGCCGAAACCGCGCGAGGTCGCGGCCGGCGTGCCTAGGCGAATGCCGGAGGTCACCATGGGGGGCGCGGTATCGAACGGCACGCCGTTTTTGTTGCAGGTGATCCCGGCGCGCCCGAGCGCTGCTTCCGCCGCCTTGCCGGTGAGCTGCTTTGGCCGCAGATCGACCAGCATCAGATGATTGTCGGTGCCGCCGGTGGTGATGGCGTATCCGCGTTCAGTAAGCGTCGCGGCAAGCGCCTTGGCGTTGTCGGCGACCTGCCTCGCGTGCAGCTTGAATTCGGGCCGGAGCGCCTCGCCGAAGGCGACCGCTTTGGCCGCGATCACATGCATCAGAGGACCGCCTTGGAGGCCCGGAAATATCGCAGAATTGATTTTTTTGGCGATCGCCTCGTCGTTGGTGAGAACCAATCCTCCGCGTGGGCCGCGCAAGGTTTTGTGGGTCGTCGAGGTGACGACATGGGCATGCGGGAGCGGCGAAGGATGCACGCCGCCCGCGACTAGGCCCGCGAAATGCGCCATGTCGACGAAAAAATAAGCGCCAACCGAATCCGCGATCGCCCGGAACCCGGCAAAGTCCCAATAGCGCGGATAGCCCGAGCCGCCGGCGATGATGAGCTTCGGCTTGTGCTCGCTAGCAAGCCGCGCGACCGCTTCCATGTCGATTCGATTGTCGTCGCGGCGAACCCCGTAGGAAACCGGCCTAAACCATTTTCCGGAGACATTTACGGGCGAGCCGTGGGTCAGATGGCCGCCCGCGGCGAGGTCGAGCCCCATAAACGTATCGCCCGGCTGCAACAGCGCGAGAAACACCGCCTGGTTCGCCTGGCTGCCGGAATTTGGCTGCACGTTGGCGAATTTGCAGTCGAAGAGCCGGGTCACGCGCTCGATCGCCAGAGTCTCGGCGATATCGACGAACTGGCAGCCGCCATAATAGCGCCGGCCGGGATAGCCCTCGGCATATTTGTTGGTCAAAACCGAGCCTTGCGCTTCGAGCACCGCTTTCGAGACGATATTTTCGGAGGCGATGAGCTCGATTTCATGCCGCTGGCGGCCGAGTTCGAGCTCGATCGCCTTGGCGATTTCGGGATCGGCTGCCGCGAGCCCCGCCGCGAAAAATGGGTTTGGGGCGGTGCGGCTGGCGGCGGTTTGGCTCATGCTGCGAATTCCTGCGACGGCGGCTAGGGATAACAGAGAGATAGGGATAGCATGTCGTTTTGCCCAGGTGAAGCCGCTGGCGGCTTTTGGAGGCCAAAAAAGCCCCGCAAGGTGCCGCGAGCCGCGCACAAGGGGAGACCATCATAAGCTTCCGCCCTAGGGTCGAAACCTAAATTGACAACGAAAGATTAACGGCAACTCATGGCTAAGAGAAATGCTTGATTGTATTGGTTTCGATTCCGTTGACGAGCAATTCGTAGCACGGAAACGCATTAAGCCTAACCAATTGAATTCATACGAACTTCATATTTCGCTATCAATTTAGGATTCTGCCTTGGCTTCCGCCCCCGCCACGATCGCCATGAACTCACTCTCATCCAAAATCCGAATTGCCTTCCCGTTGGCGATAAGGCTCTCGGCCTTGAGATGCTTCGAGCTTTTTGCCTTGCCGGCCAGCATCTTGATGTCTTGATCGCCAACGACGAGAATCGTGGTTCGCTTCGTCACACCATTCTCGACAGCCGCCCCGGCGGCGTGCGCGAGGTCAGCGGCGGCACCGCGCGTCAGGCCAAGGCTTCCGGTAAAGACGACGACCTCCTTGGCCAAAGGCCCCTCGCCCCCGGCCGGGCGCCGCGCATCCGCGTTCGCCCCTTTCGGCCATAGAGCCGGCCGCGCAACCAGAACGACCTCGTCCGGCTCGAACATTCCTTCGAGGTTGAGTACGCAATCGGCCAACCTGACTTTGGTCTCTCTGACCGCGCGAATGAGGATCAACCCTGACAAGCGGGCATCCTCGACTGCGTCGTGATGCTTGAATGTCATACCGAATTGCCGCGCGAGATTGGCGAGCCCGTAGCCACTCCCAGGCAACCCAGGCCAGGCGTTCCGCGCGACCTTGGCCGTATCGATCCATACGCAAGCCGGGCATTCCATGCCTTGATGGCGGAAGGCCTGCCCTAGGGCCTCGCAATCGAAGGCAGTATGCGAGGCCACGATCTTGCCCGCGAGCCGATCCGTGATCCAGCCGGCAAGATCACCGAACACTGGCTTTCCGGCGACATCAGCCGCTTCAATCCCGTGGATCGACACGTTAAATGGGTCGAACAGATCACACGGATCGACGAGACGCTTTTCGGCAAAAATCTCTCGGTCACTATCGAAGGTGACGATCCCGATTTGGCAAATGCTTCGTCGGCGAGCATTAGCCGTCTCTAAATCGATGGAAACAAACTGCATTGCCAGTCGCGGTGATAACGATGAGCGCACGAGCCGTTCACAATGTCGTTATTATTTACTAGCTATCGACAATCGTCAATTATTTATTCGCAAGAGCGGGCCTCCAGGCCGTGCTGAAATCCTGGCGTGAATATTTTCACCATTGCCGTGCGCCTCGCGAATTCCGACCCCGGCAACGCGGGCTGGCAGCGCGATCTTTCGGTCAGCTACAACTTGATCGGCGGCGTGCAAGAGGCGCAACGCGATTTCGCGGGCGCGCTGAAATTTTATCAAGATGGCCTCGCCATTAGCGAACCGCCTCGCGAAATCCGAGCCCGGCAACGCGGAACGGCAGGGCGATCTCGCGGCGAGCCTTGGCACGCACGCTTTGGCGCACCGGCTATCCGGCGACACGACAAAGGCAGGAGATTTTTTACGGCGAGGCCAGGAGATCATGGCGCGCTCGACAATACTCTCGCCGGACGATGCCGGGTGGAAAGAAGAGCTCGCCTGGTTCGACAGCCAAATCGCGGAGCTGGCGGAACGGTAACGCCTTCCGCGATTCATTGCGTGGCGTTGATGAGACTTGCGTTGCCGCCCACCGCCGCGGTATTGATCGAGACCGTTTGTTCGAGACAAAAACGGGTTAAGTAATGCGGCCCGCCGGCTTTCGGCCCCGTGCCCGACAGATTGAACCCGCCGAACGGCTGCGTGCCAACGACGGCCCCGATCATATTGCGATTGACATAGCAGTTGCCCGCCAGCCGCCGGCCCAAAATACGATCGATCGTAGCGTCGATGCGCGAATGCACGCCCAAGGTCAGCCCGAACCCGCTGGCTTCAATCGAATCGAGCAAGCCATCAAGCTCGGCGGCCTTGTAACGCACGACATGGAGAATGGGACCAAAAATCTCGCGTTTCAGATCGCCCACCGCGGCAATTTCGAATATGTGCGGCGCGACATAAAATCCTCCCGGCGGCGCGCGCGAGGGAATCTCGCCCGCGAAGTGGACAATCGCCGAGCTTCGCATGCACGCGATATGCGCATCAAGGCTTGCCTTGGCGGCGGCATCGATGACCGGGCCGACCTGGACCTGCGTATCTCGCGGATCGCCAATTGAGAGCTCGCGCGCCGCGCCCGCGATCATCGCGATCATCTCCTCCGCGACATCCTCTTGGACGCAAAGCAGCCGGAGGGCGGAGCAGCGTTGCCCGGCCGAGCGAAAGGCCGAGGCAATAACATCATCGCAAACTTGCTCGGGCAAGGCCGTCGCATCGACGATCATCGTGTTGATCCCGCCAGTCTCCGCGATCAACGCTGGAATTGGCCCTTCCTTCGCGGCTAACCGCCGATTGATCTTTGTCGCGGTTTCCATCGAGCCGGTGAAAGCCACCCCCGCGATTCCGGGCAAGGCGACTAACTTCGAGCCAAGCTCGCCGTCGCCCGGCAAGAGATGCAATGCCGAGCCAGGCACGCCGGCCCGGTGGAGAAGCTCGACGGCGATCACGGCGATCAACGGGGTTTGCTCGGCGGGTTTTGCAAGGATGCTGTTGCCCGCGGCAAGCGCCGCGGCGACCTGGCCGAGAAAGATCGACAAGGGAAAGTTCCAAGGGCTGATGCAGACGAATACGCCCCGGCCATGACAATCGAGCCGGTTGTCTTCCCCGGTCGGCCCGGGCAAGACAGTCGCGGCCGCAAACAGCCGGCGCGCTTCTTCGGCGTAGTAGCGGCAGAAATCGATTGCCTCCCGCCATTCGCCGATCGCATCCTCCAGAGTCTTCCCCGCCTCGGTTTGCAGCAGGCCGAGCAATGCTGGCGCCTCTGACTCAAGGTATTTTGCGGCACGATCGAGACAATCCGCGCGGGCCCCGGCTGGCACGCGAGACCAGAGAGCGAAACCCGCGCGTGCCTCGCGCATGGCTTCCGCCAACATGCCGGGCGTGGCCTCGCGCACAACACCAATCCTCGACCCGTCGATCGGCGAAACAACGTCGCGCGTAATTCCCTCGCGCTGTGCGCCAGAAACGATTGGCGCCGCCTCCCGCATTCGCGCGGATTTCGCGATCTCATTCGTGAGGGCGGCAAGCGCATGGCGATCGCCGAATTCGATTCCGTTCGCCGTCTTGCGCGAGGGCATGTGAATATCGGCGGGCCGCGGCAGGCGCGCGCGGGCGTGTTCCTTGCCGCCGATGATAGCTTGCGGCCTGACGATGAGCTCGGAGCATGGCACATGCGGATCGCCAAGGCGCGCGACGAACGAGGAGTTGGCGCCATTTTCAAGAAGACGGCGCACGAGATAGGCGAGCAGGTTTTCATGAACGCCGACCGGCGCGTAGATCCGGCACGCAAGGTCGGGAAGCTCGGGCCGCAAGGCGGCGAAAAGGTCTTCGGCCATGCCGTGGAGGCGCTGGAATTCAAAGCCCTCGATATCTCCGGCAAGTTCGATGATTGTCGCGATGCTGAGCGCGTTGTGGGTCGCGAATTGCGGATAGACGATGTCTCGCATGCCGAGGAGCTTTTTGGCGCACGCGAGATAATTGAGATCGGTCATCGCCTTGCGTGAGAAAACGGGGTAATCGGGAAGACCCCGCTCCTGCGCCCGCTTGATTTCCGTGTCCCAATAGGCTCCTTTTACGAGCCGAAGCATCAAACGGCGATTGTAGCGGCGCGCCGCCGCGGCAAGGTAATCGATCACCGCCACGGCGCGCTTTTGATAGGCCTGCACCGCGAGACCAAACCCGTCCCATCCCGCGAGCGATGGATCGGCCAGCAACAAATCGGCAATGTCGAGCGAAAGCTCAAGCCGGTCGGCTTCCTCGGCATCGATGGTGAAGTTCAAATCGTGCCGTTTGGCCGCGCGCGCGAGCTCGGCAACAAGCGGCGTAAGTTCGGCGAGGACGCGCGGGCGCGACAAGGGCTCGAAGCGCGGATGCAGCGCGGAGAGCTTGACCGAAATGCCCGGCCGCTCCGGCAAGGAGCGCGATCCTGCCGATTTGCCGATGGCGTCAATGGCATTCGCATAGGATTCAAAATAGCGCCGCGCATCGGTTGCCGTCCGCGCGCCTTCGCCCAGCATATCGAAGGAATAACGCCCATCCTTCGCGCCAGCGCGCGCCAAGGCGTCCTCGATCGTTTGACCGAAGACGAAATGCGACCCCATGAGCTGCACTGCCCGCCGCGCGGCAACGCGCAGGGCGCCCATGCCGATCCGGTGCGCGAGCGCGGCGACCACCCCCTCCGCCGACTTCCCCTTGCCGATGACGCGCGCGGTGACCCCAAGCGCCCAAGCGGCGGCCGCGACGACGAGCGCTTCCGAGTCCCCGGCGTGGCGGCTCCAATGCGCCGAGGCTAGCTTGTCTTCGATGAGCTGGTCGGCGGTAAAATCGTCAGGCACCCGCAGAAGCGATTCGGCGAGCACCATTAGGGCGAGACCCTCCTCCGACGACAAGGAATATTCGCGCAAAAGGTCTTCGACCCCGCCGATGCGGAGCGATTTCGCCCGCACCGCGGCTATGAGGCGCAAAGTGCGCCGGTCGATCCGCGCCTCGGCCTCATCGCACAGCGCCGCGCTCTCAAGGAGTTCGGCGGCAAGATCTTCGTCTGCCGGTGCGTAGGGTGCGGAGAAAACCGGATGTGTGGAGTCCGCGGTCATGCCAGGCATTTTTTGCAAGCACTGCTAACGGAACCCAATATATGGGGTGACCGGGACGCGCGCGCCTCGTTGAACCGGCGCCGGGAAAAATTTCAACCGGCGAGCCCGAGCACATCGGCCATCGCATAAAGGCCGGGCTTTTGGTTCCTGCCCCAGAGCGCGGCCTGCACCGCTCCGCGCGCGAAAATGCTGCGGTCTTCGGCGACATGGGCAAGCTCTATTCTCTCGCACGGCCCCGCGAGAATCACTTTGTGATCCCCGATCACGGTCCCGCCGCGCAGCGTCGCAAAGCCGATATCGCCGATTGCGCGTGGGCCGGTGTGACCATCGCGCGCGCGAACCGAACGCTGTTCGAGTTTGACGCCGCGTCCCGTTGCCGCCGCTTCCCCCAGCAGAAGCGCGGTGCCGGATGGTGCATCGAGCTTCATGCGGTGGTGCAATTCGACGATCTCGATGTCGTATTCCGGCCCTAGCGTCCGGGCGGCCCGCTCAACGAGAGCGGCGAGGAGATTGACGCCGAGGCTCATGTTGCCCGAGCGCACGACCACGGCATGGCGCGCGGCGGCCTCTAACCTCGCAAGATGGTCCGCTCCCAAACCCGTCGTGCCGATCACGTGAACGAGACGCGCCTGTGCCGCGAGTGCGGCGAGTGCGATCGTCGATTGGGGTGTGGTGAAATCGAGAATTCCGTCCGTGCCCGCGACGGTTGCGAGAGCGTCGCCGCTGATCGGGACACCCATTTGGCCGCAGCCGGCGAGCAGCCCCGCGTCCTGGCCGATGGCGATCGATCCTGGCTGCTCGATCGCGCCCGCGAGGTGGGCGCCCGGCGTTTGCCGAATGATCTCGACAAGGACGCGGCCCATGCGTCCGGCCGCTCCGGCAACGACGAGCCGCATGTCGCCCATGACCGATCTCTCCCGGTCCCACTCCTCTCTTGTCTATAATCCTTGGCGGCCGCAAGGAAAAGCGCTGGCAAGGGCGGCCGCCCCGCGGTTTGTCGCCGAATTGTACCTCCGCGCCAACTTCCGTCATCACGCCGTCATCGCGATCTTCTATGCTCGTGTCGATCATGGCATGCTGGTTTGCCACGCACTATGGTCGCGCGCCGGGCCGGAGGTACGTCCGGCGTTTTGCGTTTCAGGACGGGACGGCGGCAATTTCCGAAATGATCGCCTCTGCCGCCTCGCGCGGATTTTTTGCCCGCGTGACCGGTCGGCCAACGACAAGATAGTCCGCTCCAGCGGCAATGGCGGCGGCGGGCGTCATGGTTCTTTTCTGGTCGGCAGCCTCCATATTGGCGGCCCTGATTCCTGGCGTCACAAGGACCATATCTTGACCAAACCGCGCGCGCACGGCCCCCACCTCCCCGGCGGACAGAATGAGTCCGTCGAGGCCAGCTTCATGCGCCTGCCGCGCGCGCCGCGCGACGAGATCCGCAACGCCATACGCATACCCCGCATCAGTGAGATCGTGATCATCGTAGGAGGTCAGCACGGTCACGCCGAGGAGCCGCAGCGAAGAGCCGGCGGCGGCCAATTTTGCCGCTTTCATTGTCTGCGGATAGGCATGGACCGTCAGAAATCTGGCGCCCAGTCCGACGATCTGCGCACAAGCCCGACTCACGGTGATACCAATATCGTGTAGTTTAAGGTCAAGAAAAACTTGTTTTCCGTCCTCGATCAAATCCTGGGCTAAGGGCAGGCCGCCGCCACAGGCGAGTTCCAAGCCTATTTTATAGTAGCTCACGCTTTCCCCGAGCGTGGCCACGAGCGCCTCGGCTTCCCGGATTGTCGCGAAATCGAGCGCGACGATCAGTTTCTCGCGGGCGGCCGCGTTTTGCATTGTAAGGGCGTCCGCATTCATCGCAAATGGCGCGACCCATCGATGCTAGACACCTTGGCCGGATTGGTGAAAGCAGGATCCGCCCACAGCCCCTGTCGCGAGGGTTGTCCAAGTCTCGTCTCGATTCGAAGCCTAGCTTTGGCGGCGGCGATCTCCTTCTTCAAGTCGAGATGGATCTTTTCGGTTCCGAGCTTGAGTTTGCCGAAGAATTCCTGTGCCGGGTTCGGCCGCCGTCGCATCGCGCTATTTTCTGCCTGCGCCTGACGCCGGTAAATCCAAACTCGCGCGGGCGGCAGATTCAACCAGACCGGCGGGGAAGCTTCGACGTGAAAATCGAGCGCCGACGCGATGTTCCGAGGCATCGGCGAGACGGGACCATAGGTGAATTGGATGAAGCACCCGTCCGGGCTCATCCAATCAAAGGCACCCGCGAGGAGCGCAAGTCTTTGCGTTTCGGGTTTCAATAAGAGCGGCAGGCTCGACACGATCGCGCCCGCCGGCCGGCGCAGTCGGCCTCTCAGGGTCCGCGACAAATGATACGCATCTCCTTTGATGACATGGACGCCGGGAAAGCGCCGCTGCAGGAGCTTGCAGAATCCGGGGTCGAATTCCACGAGAAAAAGCCGCCCTGGCGCGATCCCGCGCGCCAATAGAGCCTCCGTGATCGCGCCGGTGCCCGGGCCCAGTTCGACGACGGGTCCCGCTTTGTGCGGATCGACGTAACGCGCCATCATGCGCGCCAGAAATCGCCCAGATGGGGAGACCGCGCCAGCCACCGCTGGATTGTCGAGCCACGATCTGAAGAACCGCGCCTCGTCGGCAATCTTCTCCTCGATCGGCGTGTTGGGCTTTGAGGCGCTGCGCCGGTTCGCCCGCGCGGGTTGGCTATGCAAATATTCCTCCCTGATGATGCGGGGCAAGCCTCGCCCGCAAAATCGCCCGCGAAGGGCGAGGCGTCACAAAACATAAACAAATGAAACGAGCAAGGGTTGCGCGCGAGGCGGGCTTATTGCCCGCTCAAATTCTCAAAGAAGTCCTTCATCCGGGCAAAAAAGCCAGCGGATTCCGGATGGGTCTTTGTCGAGGATAGCGTTTCGAATTCGGCGAGGAGTTCGCGCTGTCGCTTGGTGAGACTTTGCGGCGTTTCAACCGTCACCTCGATATAGAGATCGCCGGTGTCGCGCGATCTCAGCACCGGCATCCCCTTGTTTTTCAATTTGAACTGTTTGCCGGATTGCGTGCCTTCCGGGATTTTGACCTTGGCTTCGCTGCCATCAAGCGTATGAACGCTGACTTCCGCGCCGAGCGCCGCCTGGACCATCGAGATCGGAACGCGGCAGAAAAGATCGGCGCCGTCGCGGCGAAAAAAAGGATGCGGCTTCGTCGACACGAAGATGTAAAGATCGCCCGCCGGGCCGCCCTTGGCCCCTGCCTCGCCCTCGCCGCCGAGACGAATCCGCGTCCCGTCCTCGACGCCAGGCGGAATGTTGACGGAAAGGCGGCGTTCGCGGGTAACGCGGCCCGAGCCGCCGCAGGCCTGGCATGGAAAGTCGATAATTTCGCCGCCCCCATGGCAGTGCGGGCAGGTCCGTTCAATCGCGAAAA
This sequence comes from Methylocella sp., assembly GCA_050728695.1. GTDB lineage: Bacteria > Pseudomonadota > Alphaproteobacteria > Rhizobiales > Beijerinckiaceae > Methylocapsa. Next base: position 10,319 of record JBOHJV010000083.1, read on the forward strand.
AGCCTTGCTGGGCCCGCACGCGCCCGTGCCCGCCGCAGGTGGAACAAAGCCGCGGCTTCGCGCCAGCCTTGGCACCCGATCCCGCGCAAGCCTCGCAGGCGACCGAGGCTGGCAAGCTAATCGGCGCGGTGTTGCCGTAAAACGCTTGTTCGAGCGAAATTTCCAGGTTGTAGCGGAGATCCGACCCGCGCGCGGGGCCCCTGCGTCCGCCGCCACGCCGCCCGCCCATGACATCGCCGAAAAGGTCGTCGAAAATATCCGCCATCGACGCCGCGAAACCATCGCCTCCGGTTCCGAAACCGCCATGTTCGAAAGCGGCATGACCGTAGCGATCGTAAGCCGCCCGTTTCTGCGGATCGGACAACGCCTGATAGGCTTCGTTCAGTTCCTTGAATTGAATTTCGGCTTCTGTATTGCCGGGGTTGCGGTCGGGATGACATTGCATCGCCGCCTTGCGGAAAGCAGATTTCATCTCGACGTCCGTGCAGCTTTTGGAAACGCCAAGAATTTCGTAATAGTCCCGTCTCATCATCGCGCTTCGCGTTCCAATCAGTTCTCCCGCCGGAATGTCCCGGCGCCGCCTGTCCCCTCGGTCAAATTTTATCTCGCCCGATGCCATACTGCATCTCGACGCCGGCATCGCGCGCTTTAGGCGCGTTGGTGCAACATAGATGGCGCTGGCGGCAAGGTCGAGGCACCGTCAAAATCGCGCGCCTCGCCGAAGGAAATGCCCCGGCGCACGCTGGAGCATGTCCGTAAAAAAGTCGCTCGACTTCTTATGGACATGCTCCACATCCTTGAATCCGAGCGGTTCCTTGATCACACCAATCCGCGGGATCGCGAAACAGTCTAGTGCATGATCCGCGAACGCTGACTTAGCTAGAAACGCCGCCCGAGGGCAAACGGCTGGGAGGGCGATCCGCGGCGAGCCACATCGAATCCCTCCATCGCGATTTTCCCATCGCGATTTTCGCGGACCTCCCGCCCGGTTACGCGGATTTCTTCTTGTCGTCGGGGCCGACTTCCTTGAAGTCCGCATCGATGACATCATCCTTTGTCTCGGCATGCGCCCCCTCCGCGCCCGGCCCCGCGGCTTGGGCCTTATACATCGCTTCGCCGAGCTTCATGGATGCTTGCACAAGGTCATTCGTCCTGGCCTTGATCGCTTCGGTGTCCTCGCCTTCAAGCGCCGATTTTAAGGCGCCAATCGCGGCCTCGATTGCACTCTTGTCGGATTGGGCGACCTTGGCCCCGAATTCCGCCAAGGATTTCTGGGCGGAATGAATCGTCGCCTCGCCATGATTCTTGGCATCGACGAGTTCCCGGCGTCTCTTATCCTCGGAAGCGTGCGACTCGGCGTCCTTGACCATTCTATCGATATCGCCTTCGCTGAGGCCGCCGGAGGCCTGGATCCGAATCTGCTGCTCCTTGTTGGTTGCTTTGTCCTTCGCCGATACGTTGACAATGCCATTGGCGTCGATATCGAAAGTGACGTCGATCTGCGGTACGCCGCGCGGCGCGCCCGGAATCCCGACGAGATCGAACTGGCCAAGCAGCTTATTGTCCGCCGCCATTTCGCGCTCGCCCTGGAACACGCGGATCGTAACCGCCGTCTGGTTGTCTTCCGCGGTCGAAAATACCTGGCTCTTTTTGGTTGGAATGGTCGTGTTCCGTTCGATCAGCCGCGTGAACACGCCGCCGAGGGTCTCGATGCCGAGGGACAATGGCGTCACGTCGAGCAAAAGCACGTCCTTCACATCGCCCTGGAGGACGCCGGCCTGAACCGCCGCGCCGATCGCGACGACTTCGTCAGGATTTACCCCTTTATGCAGCTCCTTGCTGAAGAAGCTTTTGACCACCTCTTGCACCTTGGGCACGCGAGTCATGCCGCCGACGAGAACGACTTCATTGATCTCGCCCGCGCTAAGTCCCGCGTCCTTTAAGGCCTTTCGGCAAGGTTCGACGGTTTTTTGGATCAGATCGTCGACAAGCGCCTCGAACTTCGCCCTGGTGAGTTTCAAGGTGAGATGTTTCGGCCCCGTGGCGTCGGCGGTGATATAGGGCAAGTTGATCTCGGTTTGGGTCGCGGACGACAATTCGATCTTAGCTTTTTCGGCCGCTTCCTTCAGACGCTGGAGCGCGAGCTTGTCCTTTTTCAGGTCGATCCCATTGTCCTTCCGGAACTCGTCGGCAAGATACTCGACAAGGCGGACATCGAAATCCTCGCCGCCGAGGAAGGTGTCGCCGTTCGTCGATTTCACCTCGAATACGCCGTCGCCGATTTCGAGGATCGAGATGTCGAACGTGCCGCCGCCGAGATCGTAGACCGCGATGACCCCCGAGCCCTTTTTGTCGAGGCCGTAGGCGAGCGCCGCCGCGGTCGGCTCGTTGATGATACGCAGCACTTCGAGGCCCGCGATCTTGCCCGCGTCCTTGGTTGCCTGCCGCTGGGCATCGTTGAAATAGGCGGGAACGGTAATGACCGCCTGGCGCACCTCTTGGCCGAGATAGGCCTCGGCCGTCTCCTTCATCTTTTGCAAGATGAAGGCGGAAATCTGCGAGGGCGAATAGTGCTTGCCGTCGGCCATGACCCAGGCGTCCCCGTTGGCGGCGCGAATAATCCTGTAAGGGACGAGACCCATGTCCTTCTTGGTCATCGGGTCGTCGAACGTCCGGCCGATAAGCCGCTTGATCGCAAAAAACGTCCGCTCCGGATTGGTGACGCCCTGCCGCTTGGCCGGCTGGCCGACGAGACGCTCGCCGTCGTCCGTGAATGCGACGATGGAGGGTGTGGTCCTTGCCCCCTCGGCGTTCTCGATAACCTTCGGCGTCGTACCTTCCATGATCGCCACGCAAGAATTGGTGGTGCCGAGGTCGATTCCGATTACTTTCGCCATGATTGCTCTTCCTTTCGATCCGCAAGACCACCAGATCCCGCCGAGGCGATCTGGCAAATGGGCGGACGGTCTTCCGCCCGGTCCCCGATTAAGGTCAAATTGGTACGGCCCCCTATGAATGCAAGATGCGCCGAATATAAGTGGACGATCAAGGCGTGCAAGACGAAGGTTCGAGGGAAGCGGGGGCCCGCGCGAGAATTTTTCGGACGCCCGCGCCGCCGGCAAGAGCGCGGCGACGCCGCCAGAATCCTTAACTTGTATCCGGTAAGCTTGCCTTGTTTCGATTGTCCAATCGCGCAAACGTGCGGGGCCAAAAATGGTAGCGTGCCGTGGCTCTTCATCCTAGCGGGAACTCAGTTGCGACACCTTCCTTCGGTTGTGCTTCTTGCGGCCCTCATGACCCCGGCGTTCGCGCGCGCGCAACTCATGCTTCCAGGCGCCCTCCAGGCGTCACCGTCCCCGGCGGGTAAAGCAACGAAAAGTCCGGCCGGCGCCGGGCCGCGGCAACCGAAACCGGCGGGATTGAAGCCGCCCTCGGAGGAGACAATTTTTGGGCATGAACTGTCGCGCGATGGATTTGCCGGGGTCATCGCCTTCCAGCGCGGGTCCGGCAACGGGCTTGAGATCGCGAGGCTTTCGATCGCCGGAGAAAAAATTTCGCATCCCGGGCAACAATGCCAGGTCGAAGTGGTCGCGGGCACACCGATCCAAACAAAATTCGCCGGGCGGCCCAATGGCGTATCCCGCTACGAAGTTGGTATCGAAGCCTGCCCCATTTCGCTCGATGTGCTGGAAGGAGCCGTCCTCGTCACCCGCACGCCCCAAACCTGCGATTTCCGGGCGGCGGATTGCCGGGCCGATCCGGCCGGACTTTGGGGTCCTCCTGGGAACTCTATTGGTCCCGATGAGGCAAAGCAGCTTGAGCGCGAACGGGGCCGCGTGGAGTCGGTCATGCGTGCAAATTTCCGCGCGTTGCTGACGAGCGCCGGCAAGGACAAAGAGGCAATCAAGCAAATCGCCAACGAACAGGCGGGCTTCTCGTCGCGGCGCGAAGTAATCTGCCGCAATTATTTGCGCGAGGATATTCACGGATTTTGCGCGTTGCGGATCACGGAGGCGCGTGC
>JBOHJV010000084.1:0-14311 GCA_050728695.1 Methylocella sp.
CGGCCCGGTCTCGGGCGGGGAGAAGTTGATCCGATCGCGCGCATGCGCCGAAGGGACGGTCGCCTGACCGCCGCAGGCGGCGACAACAGACGCTCGATCGCCGCCCATTCGGCGTCGCTCAGGCCGCTGGCGAAGCAGAATCTGTCGCGGCGTTCCTGCCTAGGGGTGGTTGCGGTACCGATCAGACCGTTCACAGAACTCGGTCTTGACAACCCGCAATCACATCGAACCGTGACCACCCGACCGCCATTCCGCTGTCACTAAAAAACAGCCTCTTAGATCATCTAACCCGACCCCTGTCGACCCCCATTTGGCAGAGATTTTGCTTCAACTCGTTCAGCGTTTCTGAGGTGTCAAACTTATCAGGCGATTCTGTCGAGTTTGGAGGATTAAGCGTTAACGACGGGCCAAAAGTTGATGGCGACGATGGTGGCCCGGATGCGGCAGTCGGACATTCAACCGAGCCAGCGGGAGCAACGCGTTCCGCGCCAAACTCGTCGCGCGGCTTTGACCTGAAATTGCGCTGCTCCATCATGGCCGGTGCCGTCACTTGCCGAACAAAGGATGGCGGACGCTATCGCCGATCCGCAAGCCGATACGGGCCGCCGTCCCGGCGTTGACTTCGAGAACGCCATAGGCTGGAGCGCCCGAGGGGATAATTTTTTCCGACAAGGGTTCGGTATTTTCGGCGAGGCCGACCACCTTGCCGGCGCGGCCGATGAAGATCATATCGAGAGGCAAATAAGTGTTCTTCATCCACATCATAACCGGCCGCTCGGTGCCGAAGTCGAACAGCATGCCACGGTCTTGCGGAAGAAAACGGCGGAACATCAGGCCGCGTTCGAGCTGCGGCCCGCTGCGCATGACTTCCACGGAAAATTCATGGGTTCCGCTGGCGGTGACGATCTCTAGTCTCTCGAGGATGCCTTGAGGCCGCGGCTTGCCCACGGCGGGCGCTGCCGGACTCGGGCAAAGAAAAACCAAGCTTGCGCAGAGTCCAAGAAAGGCCAAAACCGCGCGCGCCAATCTGGCGGGGCGGGCGGCGCGCGCTTGATCGCAAAAAGTCGCGGATGGTTTGGATAGAATCATCGAAGAAAACAATTTGCCAAAGCCCAAGCCCGAATCAAACGGGAGCGGCCAAGGTCTCAGCCAGTCGCATCGCGCTGGCCCCCACAAGCTTTCAACCGCCACGCAGCTCGGCTCGCGGCCGCGCGGGATTTGGCCGCGGCCGACCCGCAAACGGCGGCACGAAAGGATGCGACATCAGTGCGGCCTGGGCAAGACCGCGTCGAGCGGCCGCACTTCGACCGCCATGAGTCCCTTGGGGCCGTCGCCGAAACGTACGAGGAGGCTTTCTCCCGGCCGTAACTCCGCGATTCCGTAACGGCGCAGGGTTTCCATATGGACAAATATGTCTTGCGTCCCCTCGCCTTGGGTCAGAAAGCCAAATCCGCGCGGGCGGTTGAACCATTTGACGACGGCGATTTGAAACCCGCCCGCCGGCGCCACCTCGACATTGGCACACGGCCGCCGCCAATCCGATCGATTCGCCGCGCTCGATCCCTCCATCGAGATGATTTTTAGAACTTGCAACCCCTTTGCGCGGCGCACCGCCTCGCAGACGACGCGGGTTCCCTCATACGCGACGCTAAAGCCGTCCTTGCGCAAAGCGGTGATGTGCAACAAAACGTCGGCGCCGCCATTATCCGGCACAATAAAGCCGTACCCTTTCGCAACATCGAACCATTTGACACGCCCGGAAATTTCGACAAGGTCCCCCGCATCGATCGCCGCCAACGCCGGGGGGGCATCGAAATCGAACCGGCGCGAAGCTAAATTTTTGCCATCCAAGGATTATACCCCCGAAATCGCGCGCGTCGCCGAAATAGACTTTCCACGCGGCACGCACGGCGACCCCAAACGAACAATATCCGAATCGTTGTCAGCATAGCATTCGGACGCCGGAGCAAAAGCCCGCCCCCGCAGGAAATTGTGGATGACATTCAGAAAAGCGCTTGTGTGGCTTTGGCGCCACTTGTTGCGCGTTCCCGCTAGATGGCTTCCGGATCACGCGGAATCACGCGATCGCAAAGAACCGCTCAAATTCAAAGAGTTGGAGCCTGTCAAACGCGAAAGTGTCGGTCAGCTTTTACAACGAGGTTTGGTAATGATGCATGGATGGAGTAATGTCCACGAGACGGCGCTGGCCGCGGCCTTCGAAAGGTGATCGTTTGTCGCCCAAGCCGGCCTGAGCGTCGCAGATCGCGGGGGGAACTTAGAAATTGAACCGCCGATGACGCAATCACACCTTCTTGATCTATGCTTAGCCGTCAGCGGCTATATAAACTGGCGGGCCTGCGGCGCGACTTTCGCCTCCACCCGCTGTTGTCCGTTGCTCACGTGGACCAGAGTTCTCACGGAAGACGCGCGGGCCGGCCGTATTTTTCAAGAAGGAGACGAGGTGTGACGGCGCCTTCGAGAAAAGGAGGAGGTAAGGATGGCGACAATTGACAAGCTCATTACCTTTGACAAGCTCATTCAAGATATCGGCGCGCGATACCATCTTGGGCCCAAAGGGCGTTCGCTAGTCCAAGAGACCCTGGACCTGATCGCTCGACAGCCAGGCGGTATTGACGGCTTCCTCGATCGGTTCAAGGCGGCAGGTTTCGCCGCGAAGGTTGCCTCCTGGGTAGGACGAACAGATGCCGTGCCGCTTTCGGGGCAAGAGGTAGAGGAAGCGCTGGGCTCTGACGTTGTTAGCGAGATTGCCGATAAAGCTGGCGTAAGCCAACGCTTCGCGAGAACGATTTTGGGCTATGCAATACCCAAGATCATTGCCCAGCTGGCGCGAGGCGGAACTATCCCGTCGCCATTTCCCGCGGCGGCATCGATTCCCCCCGACCTGGCCAATCGGCTTTCATCCTCCCGCGCCGACGAACTTACCCCGCCTGGAGCAGAGCAAATTGCGCGGAGCAGGATGGGAGGCGCCGGCGCTCCCGGCCTAGGCCGGTTGATCATTCCGGGCGCGTGTCTGGCGGTTACGCTCGGATTTTTGGGATACGCAATTTCATCGGGAAGGCGGCGCATTCATCCGCCCGTGCAATCCGCGCCCGTCATGGCGCAAAATGCGCCCGCGGCAGTCCCCGCGCCTTCGAACACAGCGCGCGTGACGCCTAGCAAGCCGGTGGCGCCGCCGTCCGCGCCTTCGAACACAGCGCGCGTGACGCCTAGCAAGCCGGTGGCGCCGCCGTCCGCGCCTTCGATGCCAGCGCGCTTGGCGCTTAGCAATGAGAACGGCCTCATTGTTTACTCCGGCATTGTCGGAAACGACGCTACTCGCGCCACGATTACCGGCTCGCTCACGACGGTGTTCGGAGCCGATAAAATCACCGGCGATCTCGCCATAGATCCGCGTGCCGGCCCGGCGGGCTGGACAAACGGTCTCAAGGCAGCGCTCGAAAATTTCAAGACCCAGGGGTCGCGGGCGCTGTTTGAAGGAAATGCCGTGAGCGCCGGGGGAACGATCCCTGACGCGGATCGCGATAGAATCATAAGCGCGGTGAAATCCGCCCTCGGGCCCCAATTCGCGGTTGCTGCGCTTGCGGCTAGCGGTCCGACCAAAACGGCGGCGGCGCCGGCGCTCGGTTCTGGTCTCAGCGGCAAAACCCCCGTCGGCGCTCCGAATGGACAGGCCGTTCATCTGCCGGTTATTTACTTCGCCGCCAATAGCGCGAAGGTTTCGTCGAGCAGTAAGGTACGCTTGCGGCAGGCGGCCGGTCTGATGAAGCAGATGCCAGCAATAACAGTGGTTCAAATTAGCGGCTACACGGATAACGCCGGTAATCCAACCGCCAACAGGAAGCTCTCGCAACGGCGTGCCGATGCCGTGCGCCAAGTCCTTGTCCGTGCCGGGATCAACCCGGCCATGCTGATCGCGAACGGTTACGGCAGCTCGCGTCCCCTAGCCAGCGAACCCGGGACAACGGAAGGCCGCAGCAACGGGACAGAGGAAGATCGCCGAGGCGACGACCGGCGTGTCGAATTCAGCATCGTTCAACAATAATACCGAAACCGAAAGTCAGCCTGGTCCATCGCGCCCCGGCGCCGTTCGCCGGTTGCCACTCAACGCCGATTATTCGTCGTCGTTCATGGGTTCGAGAGCGGGACCGCGCGCGCTAACCGCGCGGGGTTCTGGCTGCGGTTGCACTTGCGGGAGCGGGGCCGGTGAAGCGTCGGCCGTCTCCGGCCCAAAGCCGTCGCGCTGATAAATATCCTCGCGGAACTCGGCAACACCCTCGGGCGTGGCCCACGCTGTGATGTATACCCAATACACCGGAACTGGGGCCGCGAGCTTGACATCGACGCGTTCGCCAGAGCGGATCGCTTCATCAATATGTTCGCGATCCCAGCCCGGCGTGTCCTTGAGCAACCAGGTCACATAGTCGCGAACGTTTTGGACCCTTATGCAACCGGAAGACACAAACCGGTCATCATCGCCGAAAATGCCTTTTTCTGGGGTGTCATGCATATAGACACCATAGGGATTGTTGATGTTGATGCGCACGACTCCGAGCGAATTGAGATCGCCGCCCGGATCCTGGCGGAACTTGTAATTGACCGCATCGAGCGAGTTCCAATTAATCCCATTGGATTGAAGCTCCTGACCATCCTTGTCGAAGATCCGGATCTTATGGTCGGCGAGATAGTTTGGATCTTTTTGCATGCGCGGGATCAAATCCTTGCGGATGATCGAGGCGGGCACGATCCAATACGGATTGAAATTAATGTCGATCGCCTTCGTCATCATGACCGGCGATTGGCGGTCGATCTTACCGACGCCCGCCGCGTGATGCGTCGCGACAACGCCGTTCTCGACCGTCTCGACCGCCATCGCGGGGATATTCGCCATGACGAAACGTTCGCCGAGGTTGCCGGAATAGGAGCGCAACCGGACGAGGTTCACCTCGAGCTGATGCAGCCGGACATCGGCCGGAACATTGAGCGCGATAAAGGTTTCCTTTGAAACCACGCCGGTCTGGAGCAGCCCGTGGCGGGCCTGAAAATGTTTCACCCCGGCATCGACGTAGGAATCGAAGACGGGCGAAGCCCCGGACGCGGGATCAAGATCACCCGATGCCGCGAGCCGTTTTCGCAGGGCGACCACCGCCTGGCCGCTTACGCCCAGTTTCAACGTCTGACCGGCGGGAACCGCGGTCCAGCCGCCATTGGCGACGATCCGACGGTAGGTCTCGATCGCGTCTCCGGTCGCCGCGAAAGTTTCCACCGCGAGAACCGGCGTGTTCGAGCGGTTCACCGAAAGGCGCGGATCCGCATCGTAGCGTTGCGCCCACTCGGCCTGCTCGCCGAACGGCGAGTTGCCCTGCCCCGCGGCCGCGCCAGCGGCATGGGTTAAACCGAAGGCGGTAGCCCCGACGACCAAAGCCACGCGCTCAATCGGGTAAAAATGACGATACGGCGGGCGCAATTTCTTCGTTCCAAATCCCAATGCCTCGACCTCCAATATTACGGTCTTCCCATCCTCATCCGGCAATCCTCGTACGGCGGCCGTGCGATCCGGCGTTCGCGCGGACCGCTTCTCGGCCTCGGATGCTCCGGCGCGGCCGCGCATGGCCGCCAGTGGCGTCATCGGTTTGGAAGAGATTCTTGAAGACCTGACGAGCTTCTTGAAAACCTTGAGCTTCCAAACGCAAGATCATGGCGCGTGCCTGGCTCTTCTTCTTTTGAAGCTGACGGCGCAATGGTGGCAAAGGCACAAACAGGACGGCGAATTTGTGGCGAAAAGGTTCGAAATATTGCCGCGTCCAAAATAACCCGGGGCAAGGACTCTCATGTCAAGCTAATCTTCGGCTTTAGCTTCGTGTCGCGCGCCTCACAGCCTGTACCTTATATGGTCTGTCCAGAAACGTTCGAGCCGGACCAGTGATTGGTTAAGCCTTGTAAACTCGCCGGCGCTGATCCCGCCGATTTGCTCCACCGTGGCGACGTGCTTGTCATACACCCCGGAGACGACGGCGTGGATGTCCCTGCCTTTATCGGTCAGGCTGATTCGCACGGCGCGGCGGTCGATGCGCGAGCGGGAATGGTGCAGGTAGCCGGTTTCGACAAGTTTCTTGACATTGTAAGAAACGTTTGAACCGAGGTAGTAGCCGCGCGTGCGCAATTCGCCGGCGGTCAATTCCTTGTCGCTGATATTGTAGAGCAGCAAGGCTTGCACGGGATTAACGTCGCTGCGGCCGCGCCGGTCGAATTCGTCCTTGATCACGTCGAGAAGGCGGCGATGCAGCCTCTCGACCAGCGTCAAGGCCTCGAGATAGGCGGGCCGGACCTCTGCGAACCGGTCGACGCGAGGCTGCGCGGCTTCGCTTTTCATGGCACTCATCATAAAATTAACCTCGTTTTCGCGTGCGGCGGGATGCCTACCGGCGCGTCCATAGAATCAAACTACGCGCCACAAATGAAAACCAGTTTAAGCAACACGCTGAATCGAAGCTTTATATGTTTCAGTAAATCAAATATGAAGTAAAGACAATTTTTACGAATTGAGTTTGTTAATGGTGCGTTATAAGTCCTCCAAGCTTGTAAGTATTAATGAATGCCGACCCGTAAGAAATACGTAATTATTAAACGCTCCAATGTTAACCGAAATTAATTTATATTAAGCAATCGCAACAAGCGAGTGCGCTTATTCAATTGCGCCGCCGGGCCTTCATTTTTTCCGACCGCGCTTGGGCTTGGCGGCGGCGGCGAACATTGGTGCCGTGAGTTTTTCGTACAAGCCGAAAAGATGCTCCACCCTTTCGCGGTCGCCCGCAAAGGGCGCCTTGCGATAGAGCCTATCGACCGCCTCGTCGAGCACGCGATGCGCCTTGCGGAGATCCTCTGGCATGACGTCTGGATCGTAGAGGTCGGCGAGCGTCGCGCCGTCATGCGCCGCGCGCGCGTCAAGCACGGCTTTCGCGAGTTTTTCGAGTTTTGTTTTGGCGGCGTCATCGAGCTGCGGCCAAGGGAAGGGATTGTAATTGATTCCGACCGAGTATTGGAAATCGTTCTTCAAGCGCCCTCCGACGATGCGCGTCCAAGCCATGTGCATACGTGATGTGAGGAGGCCGAATGTACAAAGATCGGCGTACCGCATAACGAGCAGCTTGTTGCTGGGTATTGTCGGTGGTTCAAGATACCCTATCGGAACATAGTCGCGCCTTTCGGAGCTTACTTCGGGAATCACAAGAAATGGCGCATCCGGTACAATGGTCACATGAAACGATGCTGGCGTTTGTGCCAACGATTGCGCGAGCTTGCCAGACGCGGCGACTCGATGACGACGAACATCAGCTATGCGCGCCATGACGCGAGGCATACTTCTCAATTCGCCCGGAGTGAGGATGGCCGAATAAAGAATCCACCGGGATATTCCATTGATAAACTCTTCACTCCCAATAAACGGATGGATAATATTGATCGCTAATGGCTCTTCCCGAAGAAATGAGGCCCTCTCCGAATCATTGAAAATATAGTGGCCACCATCAACAGGTTTTGTGCCAACGCACAATTTTGGAAAGGAACTCAACGAGTTCATTTCACGCTCGACAACCAGATGGCGGTCGGCAAGCGCGCTTGCGTCGAACAAGTAAGGCGTCAGCGCCGAATGGCGGCTTTCCTTCGGATCGCCCTTAATGTCATCGTAAGAAAATAGCCGCTTTTCCTTCGGCTCGTCGTCACGCCGGGTCAAGCCGATGATGACGCAATGCACATGCGCCTTGCCCCTGGCGTCGCTCATCCACTCAAACGTGCGATGCGCGAAGGCGATTTCGAGGCCACAGCGATCAAACAGCACGGGCCAGAGCTGCGCCACCTGCTCGCCTTGCGTGATCGAATTCGTTGCGACGAAGCCGATGCGGGGCGGTTTCCAACGGCGCCTCTCGCCGCCTCGAACATATTCCCCGGCTTTCACGAACCAGGCGCAGACGTAATCTAGCCGATTGCCCGAAAGGCCAAGCTTTGCGATCTCCGCCATTTGGTCTTGCCGCGCTTCGTCGCGTTGCACAAAGCCCCCGTACGGCGGATTGCCGAGAATGTAGGAACATTTTTCCGGCGCCAGAACTTGCCGCCAATCCGTCTCCAGCGCGTTGGCATTAAGAATGTTCGGCGAAGTCTTTAAGGGAATGCGCACGAAACTTTCGCCGAAAGCGGCGGAGAGCCGCGCATTCATGATGTGGTCCATCATCCACATCGCGACCTCGGCGATCCGGGCCGGAAACTCGGAAATCTCGATCCCATAAAAACGATCGACATCGACCTTCGTATAGAGGCCAATATCGGTGACGCGCTGCTTGCCGGGATGGAGTTCCTTCAACACCGCGATTTCGAGTTCGCGCAGTTCGCGATAGGCGATGACCAAGAAATTTCCGCAGCCGCAGGCCGGATCGAAGAAAGTGAGGCCGCCGAGTTTCGCATGAAAGTCTTCCAGCGCCCTCCTCCGGCCCGTATCCTTGCGCGCCTTGAGTCTTGCGAATTCGCCTTTGAGATCGTCGAGAAAAAGCGGCTCGATCACCTTCAGAATGTTTTTTTCGCTGGTGTAGTGCGCGCCCTGTTTTCGTCGGGCAACCTTGTCCATCACCGATTGAAACAGCGAGCCGAAGATCGCGGGCGATATTTTCTCCCAATTGAATCCGCAAGCGTACAAAAGTTTTTCGCGCATGGTGCGGTCGAAATCGGGCAGCGGCAGGCGCTCGTGGAAAAGCTCGCCGTTTATGTAATCAAAGCGGGCTAAATCCTGGTCGAGTTTTTTGCCGCGCTTTTCTTCCGGCGTGTCGAGAACCTCGAAAAGCTTTGAGAGAATCGGGCCGAGGTCCGCGCCATCCTCCCGCGTGCGGTCTTTTAGAAACTCCTGAAAGATGCCGAGCGGCTGAAAAATGCCGGTGCCGTCGGCGAAGAGGCAAAACAAAAGGCGGACTAGGAAACGTTCGAGTTGGTGGCCGCGGTAGCCTGCTTCGTCGAGCGCGTCGTGCAGCGCGCCCATGATTTCGGACGCGCGAATATTTACGGGATCTTGGTCGCGGAAAACGCGCCGCTCCTGGCCGGCGATAAAGCCAAAATCCTGCACATGATTGGGCAAATCCTCGAGCCGGAAGCACACCGACAGGTCCGGCGCGATGTCGAGATCGTAAAGCTCGAAATTCTGAAAATCCGACAAAAGAATATAGCGCGGCAGCTCATGGTCTTTCAGGCCCGGAAAATAATCGAGCGCCTGCTGCCGCGCGGGCGTCAGGCTGCGCCCGGCGGACTTTTGCTCGACGAGAAGCTTGCCTTTCCAAAAAAGATCGAGAAAACCCCGCTTCTTTTCGGGCAAATCGACGCCGTGCTCAAAGCTCGCGACCCGGCGCCGGGTGACCCCGAAGAGCTCGAAAAATTCGTTGTAAAAAGTCTGCGACTCGCCGCGCTCATAGTGGGCGTCCTTCCAATCCGTGGCGAATTTCGCCGCGCGAGCTTTGATATCGTTCCAATCGAGGCGCATGGACTAAGCCGAATCGCGGATGCTTCGCCTATCCTAGAGCGCGCTTGTTCCTCGCGGCGAACAAAATCGCGGCGGCGGCACCAAAATCCCGCAAGACCCAAGCGCGGTCCGGTTGAAAAACGCCCTTCCGCCCGGCCGATCGCCGCCGGCGCTTGGCGCGAGCCCTGTCATTTCGCTGGCACCCGGTGTAAACCTCTGTCATGGCCGAATTAATCAACGTCGATCTCAGCGGGCGCTCGCGCCGGCTGCGCGTCGATACGCTCGTCACATTGCGCTGGCTCGCTCTGCTCGGGCAGGCGATCGCGCTTGTCGTCACCTATTTCGGGCTTGGGTTTTCGCTTCCAATTGGCCCTTGTCTTCTTGTCATCGCGGCTTCGGCCGGGCTCAACATCGGCCTGCGGCTGCGGTTCGGCCGCCTCGAACGGCTGCAGGACGTGCCGGCGGCATCGATGCTGGCTTTCGATATCCTTCAGTTGACGGCTCTTCTCTATTTGACCGGAGGGATCGAAAATCCCTTTTCGATGCTTTACCTTGCACCGATCATGATCTCCGCCGTGTCGCTGTCGGGCCGCATCACTTTGATCCTGACCCTGCTCATGATTGGCGCGGTATCGGCCCTGACCTTCCGGCACTACCCGCTGCCTTGGTTTCAGGGAGAGCAGTTGCAGCTTCCTTTGATCTACAACACGGGGATATGGGTCGCGATCGTACTTGGCGCGGTCTTTATCGCGATTTATGCGTCGCGCGTTGCGGGGGAGGCGCGAAAACTCGCCGACGCCTTGGCCGCGACCGAACTCGTGATCGCGCGCGAGCAGCACTTAACGCAGCTCGACGGGTTGGCGGCGGCGGCGGCGCATGAACTCGGCACGCCCCTGGCCACGATCACGCTCATCGTCAAGGATCTCCAAAAGCAACTTCCCGCCAACGATCCCCTCGAAGAGGATGTCGCCCTGCTCGCGCAGGAGAGCGCCCGCTGCCGCGCCATCCTAGGCAAGCTCGCCTCGCTTGGCAATGACGCCGGCAATATTCTTGATGAAATGAGCGTAAGTCTGCTCATGGAGGAGGTTGCTGGTCCGCACCGCGATTTCGGAGTTCACATTTCAATTTGCGGAGATGGGCAAGCGCCGGAACCGGCCTGCCTGCGGAACCCGGGGATATTGTACGGGCTCGGCAATTTGATCGAAAACGCGGTAGACTTCGCCGCTTCGGAAGTCCGGGTCGGGGCGAAATGGGATGCGGCATGGGTTTCGATGGTCATCGAAGACGACGGCCCCGGTTTTTCTCCCGATGTCGTTGGCCGGGTGGGTGAGCCTTATGTAACGACTAGGAACGACAGGCGCGCTAAAACGGACGAACGCGCAGGGCTTGGCCTTGGCTTATTCATCGCCAAGACCCTGCTGGAACGGTCCGGCGCGATCGTTAAAACCGAGAATCGCGGTTCCCCCGCGACCGGCGCCGTGGTTACCATTTTGTGGGAAAGGATGGCATTCGAGCGCGGGGCCAAAGGATTACCGGCTGGCGGAATCGCGGAAAATCCCCAGTCTCATATGGCGTAAGCCAGGACACCCTCTTGCCGTGCCGTGTTTTGTCCTGGAAATGTTTCAAGCGAGGCGATTGGCAATGAAAAACACCGCCCCCGAGCCTGTCGATGCGGCAAAGGCGAGCGAAGATCAGGATGTGCAGGGCGGTTTCGGGCCGGATCGCTCGCTCTTGATCGTCGACGACGATATTACCTTCCTGACGCGCCTTTGCCGCAGCATGGAAACGCGCGGCTTTACCGTGACCGCGGCGCACTCCGTCGCCGAAGGTCTCGCGGCGATCGGCGAAACCGCTCCCGCCTTCGCGGTCATCGACATGCGGCTTGCCGACGGCAACGGGCTCGACGTAATCCGCGAACTGAAGGCGAAGCGCCCGGACGCGCGGGGCATCATCCTGACCGGCTATGGCAATATCGTTACGGCCGTGACCGCCGTGAAGCTCGGGGCTTTCGATTATTTGGCGAAGCCAGTCGATGCCGATGAAATATTCAATGCTCTCCTGGCCAGCCGCCACGACCAGGCCGAACTCCCGGAAAATCCAATGTCGGCCGATCGCGTGCGATGGGAACATATTCAAAGGATTTACGAGCTTTGCGGCCGCAATGTCTCGGAAACGGCGCGCCGCCTCAATATGCACCGGCGCACGTTGCAGCGCATTTTGGCGAAAAAGGCGCCACGCTAGAACAGGCCGCGAGGGCCTGCTCCAATCTTTTGGTATTGAGCGATTCTTCGATCGCAAGATCCCCGCGATCGGGGATCGCGGGAGTCAATTCCTAGCTTGCGCGTGTCGCGGCCATTGCTTCGCGCCGCAAAATAGGCGTAGCGCCCACTTCCTTGTGTTATGCCAAATTGCGTGCGAAGTGACGATAGGGGCCGGCCTCGAATTTTTACTTTGGCTTGAATGGCGGGTATTCGAAAGGGGCGCCCCGAGCCCGCGGCCGAAGCTGGGATTGGGCCTCGATCGAGGCCTGCGGGGGCCGGTAGCTCAACGGTTAGAGCCGGCCGCTCATAACGGTCTGGTTGCAGGTTCGAATCCTGCCCGGCCCACCATCGCCAAACGATTTTCGGATCAAGAGCTTAGCGAAAAAACGCTTGAACAAAAATAGGCGCCGAACGAGTTTTCCGAAAACGAGATGGCTCAGTTGAGTTGGCGTCCTTAAATTTACACCGCGTTCGCCATCATCACGGGGGCAGTTCATGCCGGCGACACGCGACGTACAGACCGTATGTTTGCTCGACGTGCTCGGCTTCGAGAATCAGCTCATGAAGCTCGGACTTGATGGTGTACATGCGAAGTACAATGAGCTTATTGAATACGTAAAAGAACAAACAGGTGGCGCCGATGTTATTCCAGCGCCCGATGGTCATGTCGCAGTCGGATGGCTCGTGATCGGCAATGCTTACGTCAGCGACTCGCTCCTCTTTTGGACTCGATATAGTAAAATCTAGCTGCCGAGCTTTACCCACTGCATCGCCGAAGCAATTTGCTTTGGCCTTGAAATTGAATTGCCGCTGCGAGGAACCATCGCGGGTGGCGAGGCTATTCTCGACGTGGATTTCGGCGTATTCCTCGGAGATCCACTCATCGAGGTCGCACGAGGCGAACGCTTTCAGCGATGGGTCGGAGAATCCTTTTGGCCGTCATTCGCCGATCCAGGAACGCAACCCGATACTCTCAAAATTGCACCCTTGGGCTCGAGCTTTGACTTCCATTAATCGAGCAACAGGCAACGAATAAATCCATTGCCGTGCTCGCTTAGGCGCGTTCGCGCGACTTTTCGGCAGGCTCACCGCCGCGTAAGATATTACCGGCACCGGCGAGTTAGCGTGGCGCGCGCGATCGGTGTCTCAGGCTCCGCTAATAGATTCTTCCAACCGGTAGCCAAGGTAGCGAACCGAATTGATTGGGTCGTAACCGAGCTGGCCGCGCAATTTCTTGCGTAGCTTGCTGATATGGCTTTCAACCACGTTTTCTTCGACATCCTCGTCGAAAATTCCATAGATGGAATTGAAGATTTGGGACTTGCTGACGCGCCGGCCCCGATTATTGACCAAATATTCAAGGATGCGGCGCTCGCGCCGGGGCAATGGCAGAGAAATTCCCTTGAGTTGAGGATCCCGGCCGTCGAAATAGACCCGCAATTCGCCAACCACGGCACAGTCGCGCTGGTACTCGTGGCGGCGCCGGATTGCCCCCACTCTGGCCAGTATTTCGCGAACATGGATCGGTTTGCGCACCACGTCGTCGACGCCCGCCGCGAACAGTTCCAGCGTCTGCTCGAGAGAAGGCGTCTCGTTCATGGCGATCACCGGAGCGCGAGTGCGGTCCTTGATCATCTTGGGATATAGCCGCCGGTCCCGGCAATCGCCGAGGAGAAATGCCTCGACCGCGCCGAGGTCGGCGTCGGCGACCGTCGACACCCATTCCTGGAATTCCAGGGGGCAAAATCCAGCGGATGAGACGCCTTCGCTGCCAAACCGGCACGTGTAGCCAGATGTTACGATTTCACGCTCGTCAATTATCACTAACATTGAAATCTCCCGCGAATCTCCTCTTCACTCATTAACCAATAACAACTTATGGTTAAATGTCAATTAAAATTTCTCGTCTAAGTTGTTTTTTTCGGTGAGGGGTTGCGGCTCAAGGTTGTATCCGGGCTCGGGTCCCGGCAACAGTCAAGGTAACGGTTCAATGCAGAATGCGCGGGCATCTGCGTCCAAGCGCCAGAACCGCCCGCCACGCTATCCGCGACTACCGCAATGTCATTTGCGGCCAAAAATATAGTCGGCCTCGAGGAGTTCTCCGGTGGCTGGATTTTCCCAGCCGGGCTCGATCGAGACGACGCGATAGCCAAGATAGTGACGAAATTTGATCATATCGCCAATCAGCGTATCGCGATAAAATTCAAAAAACGACGTCTCAAGCTGGATCAATTCGAAACGGTTGATGACGCCCAACGCCCCGTTCAGAATTTTCAGCTCATAACCTTGGGTGTCGATCTCGAGGTAGATTCGGTCGTCGGGTTTCGCGAATTGATCGAGCGGCGAGTCGAGGCGGTGGATCGGGACTTCTTGGGTTCCGACGTAGCCAACGGACGGCTCGATCTCCAGGGTGCGCGCGGAAATTGGCAGCAGGGAGCTGCGACGCGAGTCGGCCGAGATATTGATCGTAGCGGTCCCGGCGCTGTCGCCCGATATTGTGGCACTCCCACAATGGATCTTGGGCCGCCGCGCGCTG